>JALTLP010000185.1 GCA_027001895.1 Chromatiales bacterium
TGTTGCTTCTGAACTGGTCAATATGATTGAGCTTGCAAGACAGTTTGAGATGCAGGTAAAGATGATGAAAGTTGCAGAACAAAACGACGAACATGCCATGCGACTAATGACAGTCGCTTAAAAACTGTTTGAATTATTTGGAGTAGAGAAAAATGGCTGAACCACTATGGGTTGCAAAAACAGGACTGGATGCACAACAAAACAGGTTGTCTACAATATCGAATAACCTTGCCAATGTTAATACCACAGGTTTTAAGCGTGCACGAACAATATTTGAAGATCTGATTTATCAGAATGTTCGCCAGCCAGGTGGCCAGAGTAGTCAGGAAACAGAACTACCATCCGGTCTTGCATTAGGTACCGGCGTTAGAACGGTTGCCACACAAAAATTACATCAGCAGGGGAGTTTGTTGCAAACAGCAAATCCCTTCGACATGGCAATAGAAGGCCGTGGTTTTTTCCAGATACTTTTGCCAAATGGTAATACAGCTTACACACGTAATGGCGAATTTCAGGTAAGTGCCGATGGGCAGCTTGTTAATTCTTCCGGTTATCAGTTGCAACCGGCTATTACGATTCCGCAAAATGCATTAAGTGTCACCATAGGTATTGACGGGACAGTATCAGTAACGCAACCCGGTAATCCGGTTCCTGCACAGGTTGGTACCATTCAACTTGCGGACTTTATAAACCCGAGTGGTTTACAGTCGCTGGGGGGTAATGTACTGGGTGAAACAGGTGCAAGTGGTTCTCCCATTATTGGCTCACCCGACAGTTTAAGTTTTGGCAGTGTAGTACAGGGTTCACTTGAAAGTTCAAATGTTAACGTGGTTGAAGAACTGGTTAATATGATTGAAACACAGCGTGCTTACGAGATGAATTCAAAAGCCATTTCAACCGCTGACCAAATGCTGCAATACGTTAATAACAATTTATAACTTTGCTCTGGAAAAGATAATGATTAAAGTGGTTAATATTTTACTGGTTATATTAGGAACAAGCTTTATTTCTGCCTGCTCACTGGTTAAAAAGAAAGAAGAGCCAGAAACATTTAAACCGGCTGCACCTGTTGTTATTAAATTGCCAAAAGATGATAACGGTGCGATATATCGTCCGGAAATGAATGTGGGTTTATTCGATGACAATAATGCACGTAATATTGGTGATATTTTAACTATAGTGTTAAATGAATCTACTAACGCAAGTTCAACGGCCAATACCAGTGCCACCAAGGATCAAAAAGTGGATTTACCCAGCCCGAAACTGGCCGGGGACAAAGTTACAAAAGACGGTAAAGAAATTCTTAACAATGAACTTGAAGCCGGTCGGGAATTTAACGGTCAGGGTACCAGTGCACAGAACAGCAGTTTTTCCGGTGTCATTTCGGTTACTGTTGCCAGGGTATTACCTAATCTAAACCTGGTTGTTCGCGGCGAAAAACTGGTACGCCTGAATCAGGCAGAAGAGTTTATCCGTTTTTCGGGCATTATTCGGCCTCAGGATATTAAACCGGATAATACAGTTGAATCGAATCGGGTTGCCAATGTGCATGTTATGTATGCAGGTGATGGCACAATTTCTGCAGCAAACAGTATGGGGGCGCTTGGCCGCTTCTTCCAGGGTAAATCATGGCCGTATTGATTATAAAACGGAGTAGATAAATGTTATCGGTAAAAGAATTTAAATTTACTTTGTTAGTAGGCATATTATTATATTTTGCCTTTAGCACAGGCATTGTTAAAGCAGACAGAATTAAAGATATATCCAGCGTTGCAGGTGTGCGTAGTAATCCATTGGTGGGCTATGGTCTGGTGGTTGGTCTGGATGGAACCGGGGATGGCTCGGGTGCCATTACAGATCAGAGTATGAAAAGCATGTTATCCCGACTTGGAATTAATATACCGCCGGATGCAACCCTTAAAGCAAAAAATGTTGCTGCCGTTTCGATACATGCAACCTTGCCTGCCTTTGCCAAGCAAGGACAGAAGATCGATGTAACGGTCGCTTCGATAAGTGGCGCAAAAAGTTTGCGTGGTGGCAGTTTGTTAATGACACCATTACGCGGTATGGATCACAAGATTTATGCCATTGCCCAGGGCAATGTTGTGGTAAGTGGTTTTGGTGTTGAAGGTTTAGATGGTTCCAAAGTTACGGTGAACGTACCCAGTTCAGGACGAATTTTAAACGGCGCAATGGTAGAGCGTGTTATTGATACACCGTTTGGCGATGCCAATGAGATTGTATTAAATTTACACCAGCCAGACTTTACAACATCAACCCGTTTAGCCGAGGTAATAAATACTACGGTTGGACCCGGTACCGCACATTCAGTCGATCCTGCATCGGTGAGTGTGAATGCGCCTTCGGATCCGGCGCAACGGGTATCGTTTATTTCTTTTCTGGAAAACCTGACAATCAATCCGGGTGAAGCACCGGCAAAAATTATTATTAACTCCAGAACCGGTACAGTGGTTATTGGCAAGCATGTGCATGTGTTACCGGCCGCAGTTTCGCATGGCAGCTTAACGGTAACCATTACCCAGTCAAGTCAGGTTAACCAACCTGCGCCTTTGTCAGAAGGGCAGACGACCGTGGTGCCTGTTTCAGATATCAGGGTGAAGCAGGACAATAATAAAATGTTCGTCTTTAACCCCGGGGTATCGCTTAACGAAATTGTGCAGGCCGTTAACCGGGTCGGTGCAGCACCGGGTGACCTGGTGGCCATTCTCGAAGCGCTCAAGGAAGTGGGTGCCTTACAGGCAGAGCTGGTTATCATTTAATATCAGTACAGCAGGCATCTTGTCTGCAAGTATCTTATCTTTATACATGACGGCAATTACTTGCCGTTATCTTTTCTAAAACAACAATTTAGCTGCCCATTAAAAGCGGCACGTTTTCTGCATAGTCTACTAATGAATTAACATTACCAGGTAATACTATGTTGGATGCGAGCGCGTCACGAGCGTATACAGATTTTTCACAGTTTTCTCAGATGCGTCTGGACGCCCAACGGGCACCGGGTCAGGCACTGGAAGAAGTGGCTCGTCAGTTTGAAGGTATTTTTTTAAACATGATGCTTAAGAGTATGCGTGATGCCAGCTTTGGCGATCCGTTGTTTGACAGTAACCAGAGTGAGATGTACCAGGAAATGTTTGATAAGCAAATTTCAGTTGATATGACCCGGGATAAAGGCATTGGTCTGGCCAGTGCACTTGTACGACAAATGCAGCAATATTTACCCGCAGACGGCAAAGCTGAAGTTGGCTCGGTTGTTTCGGTAACAAAAGATCCTTTTATTGTTAATCGTGAAACAACTGAATTTAAATCCAGAGAACAATTTGTCAATACCTTGCAACCTTATGCAGAGCAGGCAGCAGAGGAGCTCGGTGTTGATGCAAGGGTATTACTTGCACAGGCGGCACTGGAAACAGGATGGGGAAAAGCCATAGGTAAAGACTCTCACGGACGATCCAGTTTTAATTTATTTAATATCAAGGCTAACCCATCGTATGAAGGTAACAAGTTCCTTAAACAAACCGTTGAAATAGAAAACGGTATTGCAAAAACACAAAAGGCCGCATTCCGTTCTTATTCATCTTACCAGGAAAGTTTTGATGATTATGTCAGTTTTATTAAAAATAACCCGCGTTATCAGGATGCTATTGCTAACAGTAATAACTCAGATGAATATATTGAAGCTATTCATAACGCGGGCTATGCCACAGATCCACATTATGCAGATAAAATAAAAAATGTTGCACAAAGATTATCTACTGAATATGAATCATTGACAGATAATGAACTGGATCAGGTGAGCTGATGGGTACAGGTGACGTTTTAGGTATCAGTACTTCCGGTGCGTTAGCCGCGCAACGTGCCTTGTCGACGACCAGTCATAATATTGCTAATGCAACAACCAAAGGCTATTCAAGACAACGTACTGACCTTGCAACACGTCCACCACAATCTCAGGCCAATGGTGCAGTGGGTACCGGTGTTATCGTTGATAATGTCAGGCGAGTTTACGATGAATTTGTTGTAGAGGAATTACGTAACACATCATCACTCAGTACCGAGCTGGATACCCAGTATGACTATATTAGTCAGGTAGATACCATGCTGTCAGATCCCAATGCCGGGCTGGCACCGGCTATTCAAAACTTTTTTGGTGCAATGAACGGTGTGGCCGATGATCCGTCCTCGGTTTCAGCACGACAGGTACTGGTAAGTGAAGCGCGTTCACTGGAAGACCGGTTCAAATATCTTGATGATCGCTTTGATACGATGCGCAACGGCCTTAAAAAAGATATGCGCAACACTGTACAAGCAATAAATGATCTGGCTCAATCTATCGCCGATGTGAATGAAGCTATCGTTAAGGCAAGGGAAATAGGTGGTACAACGCCTAATGATTTACTCGATCAACGTGATCGATTATTACTTGATTTATCAAACAAGATATCCGT
>JALTLP010000186.1 GCA_027001895.1 Chromatiales bacterium
CGAAGCCTGTTATACAAAGGGAAGGGGCTTATTATAGAAGCCGATAAAGATTTAAAAACAGCCCAGCGAATGGGTTTTAGTTTACAGCAGCACTAGCAAAAAATAACAACGAAGATGCACTCGCAGTCGTTTACGCCTGTATAAGTGCAAGTAATATTTTCAATATAAATTGCATTATACCGTTTGCACCAAAACCCAGGGCGGTACAACAACTGCCCAGAATATGGGTTGATCTGCCACCCAATGTTTTGCATCCTCATCGGTTGCTCGCCAGATCTTATTCTGGTTAATTAATGTCTCAATAGCCTGTTTGTCGTCCTGTACAAATTTGCTGGAGATTTCAATCAGGTCAAGCGAGGCATCAATAACAACAACAACGCCACGGGCAAAGTGTACCTGTAACTCCTGCCATTCGAGTTTTCCAGATTCAATGTTTAATGTTTGGCGTAGTTCCTCAGCATTTAGCTGCAGCTTCTCGTCCTGAAAGTCATCGAATTGCATAAAATTATTATTTTGCCTTGTCTTTAATCAGTTTGTTAATTTCTTTGTAACGAAAACAGCCGGTAACATGATCATTTACCAGTCCCATCGACTGCATAAAGGAATAGCAGATTGTTGGGCCAACAAAAGTAAAGCCTCTTTTTTTAAGTTGCTTGCTCATGGTATTGGATATATCGGTTGTAGCGGGTAGCTGCTTAAGTGATTTCCATTTATTTATAATGGGTTCACCGTCAACAAAGTCCCAGATAAAATCCCTAAATTTGCCCTGTTTTTCACGAAGTTCCAGATAAGCGCGGGCATTTTTAATCGTGGCTTCTACTTTAAGCCTGTTACGAATAATGCCAGGATCATTTAATAATGTTTCAATTTTACGTTTATTATAGCGTGCGATTATTTCAGGGTTAAACTTATCAAAAACTTTACGGTAATGGGCACGTTTTTTTAATACGGTAATCCAGCTAAGGCCCGCCTGGGCACCTTCGAGTATCAGTTTTTCAAACAGTTTGCGGTCGTTATAAACGGGCACACCCCATTCTTTATCATGGTATTGAATGTAAAGGGGGTCTGTGCCACACCAGTTACAGCGTTTTTCTGTATTTGCTGGCATCGCTTAGTTGTTGTTGATTGCCTGTTGCATGGCAATGCCAAGTTCGCCTGGTGATTTAGCGGTAACAACACCGGCTGCTTCGAGGGCAGCAAACTTTTCTTTTGCCGTGCCTTTGCCACCGGCAATAATCGCACCGGCATGGCCCATACGTTTTCCTTTTGGTGCAGAAGCACCGGCAATAAATGCAGCAACGGGTTTACTAACATTGGATTTAATATATTCGGCGGCTTCTTCTTCGGCAGTGCCACCGATTTCACCAACCATTAAAATGGCTTCGGTTTGTGGGTCGTTTTCAAAAAGCTCTAAACAGTCGATAAAGTTGGTTCCCGGGATAGGGTCGCCGCCAATACCGATACAGGTGCTTTGGCCAAAGCCCAGTTCGGTTGTCTGGTTTACTGCTTCATAAGTTAAGGTACCCGACCGCGATACAATACCGACTTTGCCGGGTTGATGAATATAACCGGGCATAATCCCCATTTTACATTCACCCGGTGTAATAATGCCGGGGCAATTTGGGCCGATAAGGCGTGAGCCCGATTCATGTACTACACGGGTTGCTTCAAGCATATCCAGCGTGGGGATACCTTCAGTAATACAAACGATCAATTCAATACCGGCATCAACGGCTTCGAGAATAGCGTCTTTACAAAAGGGTGCGGGTACAAAAATTATAGAGGCATTGGCCTGCGTTTCGGTAACCGCATTTTTAACCGTATTAAAAACAGGCAGGCCCAGTGATGTTTGCCCGCCTTTGCCGGGTGTAACACCACCGACCATTTGTGTGCCGTATGCAATGGCCTGTTCAGAATGAAACTGGCCCTGTTTACCGGTAAAACCCTGGCAGATAACTTTTGTATCTTTATTTACTAGTACACTCATGAGCCAGCTCCTATATTGGCTCCTGCATTAGCCCCAACAAGCTCAACAATTTTTTGTGTTGCCTGTTGCAAGCCCTGAACAGCTTCAACTTTTACACCGCTGTTTTTTAACAGCTCTAAACCTTGTTCAGCTTTATTACCTTCAAGGCGAACAACCACCGGTACATTAACATTGACTTCCTGCAGGGCACCGATGATACCTTCGGCAATCATATCGCAGCGCACGATGCCGCCAAAAATATTAACCAGTATGCCTTTTACTTTTTCGTCCGATAAAATAATTTTAAATGCTTCGGCCACCCGTTCCTTTGTTGCGGTTCCGCCTACATCTAAAAAGTTGGCAGGTTCAGCCCCATTAAGTTTGATTAAGTCCATGGTCGCCATTGCAAGGCCTGCACCGTTTACCATGCAACCTATCTGGCCATCGAGAGAAATATAATTTAAGTCCCATTCTTTGGCGCGGTGTTCGCGTTCATCTTCCTGGGTAATGTCCTGCCTGGCTTTTAATTTGGGGTGACGATACAAAGCGTTGTCATCAATATTTATTTTGCCGTCCAGGCAAAGCAAATCGCCAGAGCGGGTGATAACCAGGGGGTTAATCTCAACCAGGCTTAAATCATTTTCAATAAACAGTTTTGCAAGGCCGCCAAGTAATTTTGAAAACTGTTTTATTTGTTCACCTTTCAAGCCTAAACCAAAGGCAAGATCGCGTGCCTGAAAAGGTTGTAAGCCGGTCATTGGGTGAATGGCCGCTTTCAGAATTTTTTCAGGTGTTTGTTCGGCAACTTTTTCGATTTCCATACCGCCTTCGGTGGAGGCCATTATGACCACCTGTTGCAGAGCGCGGTCTACCACGGCACCAAGATAAAGCTCTTTGTCTATATCGCAGGCTTCTTCTATTAAAATCTGGTTGACCGGTTGACCTTTGGCATCGGTCTGGTAGGTTACCAGTTGTGTACCCAGCATATTGTGCACAAAGTCCATTGCGGCCTGTTTGTCGTTGGTAACTTTAACGCCACCGGCCTTGCCACGTCCGCCAGCATGGACCTGGGCTTTGAGTACCCAGCGGCTGGTTTCCATATCGTGTAAGGCGGTTTCGGCTTCGCTCACGGTGCTGATAATGCGGTTGTTGGGGACAGGCATTGCGTACTTGTTAAACAGATGCTTTGCCTGGTATTCGTGTAAATTCATGTTTTTTTCCAGCTATTTCCAGGCCAATTCAGCCTGAGTCATTAATTTTGCGTATCTTAACGCAAATTGCGCCCATATATAAGGAATAGCGAATAGAACATCCGCCGTGGTGATGTCTGGAAAAAGTGCCATTCACATCAACGAATGTGAATGGCTGTTACAGGATTGTTTTAAGGAAGATAGTAAATACAAACCGTGGTAATGGCGAGCACGATAAGCACCAGAGTATCATGCTTGTTTAGCCACTGTTTGAATGATCTGGGCCTGGATTCAAGCCCATAAGTGTTGGATTCTTTCATGATCCGACCCCTTTTTCTATAACAACTTAAGGTACGCTGACTCACCCCATATAAGTCAGTATAGTTACTATCGGCTGGATTTTAAGTTTGCTTGAGTGCTTGCAAGTTATTGAAGTATAAAGGTTTAACTGTATTTTACATTCAATATCAGATAGTTAAATTCACCCTGAGGTGTTAAAACATTTATCTCATCGTTGGTATGTTTTTTGAGTAATGCTCGTGCCATGGGTGAGTCTACACTGATATATCCCTGCTGTGGATCAAGTTCATCGGGGCCGACAATGCGATATTTTTGAATATTGCCATCTTCATCTTCGAGCTCGACCTGGGCACCAAAAAAGATCTGTTCGGCGTTGTCCGGAACGCGGTCGACCACGGTTAAATCTGGTAAGCGTTTTTGCAAATAACGGATTCGGTAGTCGATTTCGCGCAATTCTTTTTTGCGATAAATGTATTCGGCATTTTCAGAACGGTCGCCCTCGGCGGCGGCGGCCGCTAAATGTTTTGTAACATCCTTGCGTCGTTCCCAGAGTTGTTGCAGCTCTGTTTGCAAACGACTGTAACCTTCAGCCGTGATATACGGAGATTTTTTTTCGGCAGGTGGACGGTAGCGTCCCATATTTCTTCCTTTCATAAAGTTATTATAACCCGAGAGGATGGTATCAGGTGGGTTATTTGGCGTATTTTGTACAGTGCTGGCAGGCGAAGATTAAAGCTGAAGTAAAATACTCCGATACTATATTAGTGTGCTGTCGGGTTGTTCTGTCTGAATCTATGAAAAAAGAACTGAATACAAATATAGTTATTAATATTGGCTTTAGTATCGTAATACTTATTTTAGGTATTATGACCGGAGCAAATATGTATATTATTAACCAGAACAACGAAGCTATCTCCAATATTAACCTTAAGCAGCAACAGGCACAGGACACTTTTATTATGCGTAATGCTGCACAGCAGCGTGCGTTAATATTATTCCAGATGACAGT
>JALTLP010000187.1 GCA_027001895.1 Chromatiales bacterium
ACCCGGATAAGGGGTGAACTTGGTTAAGTTCATTATGGTCATGGGTATATTGCGGATAAAATCTTTTGTTTGCTGAATAGTGTGTTCATCTTCACCGGGGAAGCCAAGCATAAATAAACCCTTGGTACGAATACCGGCGGCAGCCGTCCACTTAACGGCCTGTTCAGATTTTTCAACCTCGGCTTTTTTATCCATCTTCTTTAACAAATCGTTTGAACCGGTTTCCAGGCCAAAACTTATTTCCCAGCAACCGGCTTTTTTCATCAGCTCAAGAATATCGGGTTTAACCGTATCGACTCGAGCAGTGCAACTCCATGTCATTTCAAGGCCGTCTTCTAAAATCATTTCACAAAGTTGTTGCACTCGAATTTTACTTGCCAAAAATAAATCATCAACAAAGGCTATATGTTTTACACCGTATTTTGTATTCAGGTGCTTCATCATTTTAAAAACATTTTCGGGTGAGTAGTGGCGAACACTCGCGCCAAAGGTTGAGGTGTCGCAGAACTTGCAATGGAAAGGACAACCTCGTGATGCTGCAATGGTCGCTGCCGGGCCGCGAGGGTAATCGTAAATGGCTGGCTTATAAGCTTTGGGGAAGTCGGGTAATAAATCCCATGCTGGGTAAGGCAGGTCATCCAGTACACGGTTCACCGGTTTGCCGGAAGTTTTTTGTACCTGGAAGTCGTCACGATAAATCAGCCCCGGAACGGTAAACAGGTTAGTATTATTTTCTAATGCTTCGAGTAATTCAATTAGAATTTTTTCGCCTTCACCATCAACTGCGTAATCAAACTGGCTGAAACGTTCGATGGTTTCAACACCCATTGACGAAATATGTGGGCCACCAACAATAATAATGGTTTGTGGCAATGCCTGTTTTATCTTTTGCGCTATTTCAGCTGCGCCCCAAACGCCCACCGTGAATAAAGTAATACCAACATAACGTGGTTTTTGTTTAATAATTTTTGCAGCAACCTGGTCAACGCTCAGGTTGAAAATATCACTTTCGATAATTGAAGGCTGGTAGCCGTGTTCGCGCACTTCTGCGGCAAGGTGTAGTAAGCCGAGTGAGGGTGAGTTATTCGTAATGTGTTTTACAAACTCGTAGCCAGAAGCAATGCGCTCATAAGGTGGGTTTACAAAAACAATGTCATTTGAATTCAAGCTGAAAACCTTGTGAATTGTATATATATTACATTCCATTATATAAGGAATGTGGGTGACAAAGTAGCTGGAAACCCTCATTTTGCAGAAAACAAGTTGTATTCGCTAACTGGAGACGAAAATTAAGCCGATGTCGGGCGAAATTTTGTTTTATAATAGTGACTTAACACATTTCAGGTATCGCATAACAATGAACTCGAACTCCGACCAGACCCATTTTGGTTACGAAACAGTCGATAAAACCGAGAAAGCCGGCAAAGTGGCCGAGGTTTTTCATTCGGTGGCCAATAAATATGACATTATGAACGACCTGATGTCGATGGGCATCCACCGCCTCTGGAAACGTTATACCATTGAAATCAGTGGTGTAAAGCCGGGCGACAAGGTACTGGATTTAGCCGGTGGTACCGGTGATTTAGCGGCTAAATTTGCCCGTATTGTCGGCCAGAGCGGCCAGGTGACCTTGTCCGATATCAACAATTCCATGCTTAATGTAGGTCGTGACCGGCTCACCGATAAAGGTATTATGGGTAATGTCGATTTTGTGCAGGCCAATGCCGAATGTCTGCCGTTTCCAGACAATCATTTTGACCTGATCACTATTGCCTTCGGCTTGCGTAATGTTACCGATAAAGATGCCGCACTGCGTTCGATGTACCGGGTACTAAAACCCGGCGGTAAATTGCTAGTACTGGAGTTTTCCAAACCAACGGTTAAGGCATTTAACCCTATTTATGATACCTATTCATTTAAAGTGCTGCCGTTTATTGGCAAGTTGATTACCAACGATGCGGATAGTTACCGTTATCTGGCCGAATCCATCCGTATGCACCCGGATCAGGATACCTTAAAACAAATGATGCAAAACGCCGGTTTTGAACCCTGCGATTACTTTAATCTAAGTGCCGGTATCGTTGCCCTGCATCGAGGGTATAAAACATAAGGTGTTTTAGATATTGCTGTTTCGAAGGATTAGCGAGGAATCTTGAGAGCTTATAGATTAAGCTTTTTGCCTTTGGAATTAATGATGTAGGATAAAATTTGATCCATCTAAATAATAGTAATAACCTTGATAAATGGCTTTTGAACAAACAGCATCTCAAACAAAACAACCCAATCCCAGCGAATTTAAAGCCGCTGTTATCGGTATTATCGAAACAGCGTTAAACCAATATATACAAATGGATACGCTGGCCAGCGGTAAATTAACCGCTTTATCTGGCAAGGTGATTGCGATTGAAATTGAGGGTTGGGATTTCACGCTTTATTTACTGCCGGACACGCAAGGTATACAGGTTATGTCTGAGTATGTCGGTGAGGCTGACACCAGTATTCGTGGCAAGCCTTTGGCTTTGTTTAATATGAGCAAAGGCGAAACCTCAGCGGCCACTTTGCGGGAACAAAACATTTCAATTGACGGTGATCTGGAGCTTGGCCAGCAATTCAACCAGTTTTTTAAACAGCTCGATATCGACTGGCAAGAGCAGCTTGCTCAAACGCTGGGCAAGTTTACTTCGCAATCAACCGCCGACTTAATTGCCCATAAGTTTGGCCGTCTTGTACAAGGCTTTCAGCAATGGCAACCACAGGCACGCCAGACGTTGGAGCAGAATATTGCCGAGTATTTTCAGCTCGAATCACAAATTTTACCACTTGCAGAAGAAATGCAGCCGTTTAATAAGGCGGTGGCTACACTGCGAAATGATGTGGACAGGCTCGAAGCCAGAATTGAGCGCATCCTGGCTAAAAAAGTCGACAAAGCGAGCTAACCGGTACTTATACTCATTACGGACAGAAATTTGCACAAACTTATGTCTAAGTGCGTGTAAAAGTGAAGAAATACGCACTAAGCTTGCAAAAATCACTCAAATATGGACAATACACCCTCCACAGTTTTAACAACTAAAACCGATGAGCGAAATCCCAAATTACACCCTTAAAAAAACAACGTGATGTGCTTTTGTAAAATGGCAAGCGGATACATGCAATCAAGTTGATTCAGGCAATTCAGTAATACCAGGTTAAGGATATTAATACTTAATTTTTTAAAATACATACTATAGAGGTCAATCATGGCAGCGAAGAAAAAAGCAAAGAAAAAAGTAGCGAAGAAGAAGGTCGCTAAGAAAAAGGTAGCAAAGAAAAAAGTTACCAAGAAGAAGGCGAAAAAGAAAGTAGCCAAAAAGAAAACCGCTAAGAAAAAAACAGCCAAGAAAAAAACCAGGGCAAAAGCCAAGCGTAAAGCGGCGCCTAAAGTGCCCCCAATGAATGCATTCTATGCGCAGTCCGGCGGTGTAACGGCGGTTATCAATGCAAGTGCGGCAGGTGTTATCGAGGCAGCACGTAAATCAAACAAAATTGGTAAAGTCTATGCCGGTCGTAACGGCATTATTGGTGCATTAACCGAAGACTTAATTGATACTTCAAAAGAATCAGCAGCCACTATTAAAGGCTTGCGTCATACTCCATCCGGTGCGTTTGGTTCCTGTCGTTTTAAATTAAAATCATTAGAAGAAAATCGTCGCGAATACGAACGTTTAATCGAAGTATTTAAAGCACATAACATTGGTTTCTTCTTCTATAACGGTGGTGGCGATTCAGCTGATACCTGTTACAAGATTTCTCAACTGTCAAAAGAAATGGGTTACCCGATTCAGGCGATTCATGTTCCCAAGACAGTTGATAACGATTTACCCATTACCGATAACTGTCCTGGCTTCGGTTCGGTTGCCAAGTACGTTGCGGTATCAACACGAGAAGCATCTTTTGACGTAGCGTCTATGTCAAAAACCTCAACTAAAGTCTTTATTGTTGAAGTTATGGGTCGTCATGCGGGCTGGATTGCAGCAGCCGGTGGTCTGGCATCAACAGAAGATACTTTTATCCCAACTGTTATTCTGTTCCCTGAAGTTGAATTTGATCAGGCTAAATTCCTTGCTGAAGTCCAGAAGAACGTAGACAAACATGGCTACTGTTCCGTGGTTGTTTCTGAAGGTGTACATTGGCCAGACGGTCGCTTCCTTGCAGAAAGTGGCTTAAAAGATGCGTTTGGCCACAGCCAGCTCGGTGGTGCGGCGACGGTTATCAGTGGCATGATCCAGTCTGAATTAGGACTGAAAAATCACTGGGCCGTGGCCGATTACCTGCAACGTGCAGCTCGCCATATTGCTTCTAAAACAGACGTGGACATGGCTTATGCAATGGGTAAAGCGGCTGTTCAGTTTGCTGTACAGGGTCATAATTCTGTTATGCCTACCGTTGACCGTATCTCGAACAAGCCATTTAAGTGGAAAGTAG
>JALTLP010000188.1 GCA_027001895.1 Chromatiales bacterium
GAACATGCCAAAGTATTTGTTGATGCGGTGCATGAATTAAGCAAGCCTTACCATAAGTAAAAATATTAACCACAACGAGCACGAAGGACACAACGATAAAAATTGGTTTTGATAAATATTTTTCTATCAATAATTAACTCATTTAAATCGATCTCTAACCTTAATGTATATTCGTCGTGCTCGTTGTGTCCGTTGTGGTTAGCTAAAAGTAAATAAAACTATGAAATACACTGGCCACTTACGCAAAATGACAACCGAGCATTCAACACCCGTTCGGTATCAAATCCCCATCGATGATCAACTGATACCGATTTCGGATCTTATCGGTAAAAACATCCGCTTTAAATTTTCTGGTGATATTCACTGCATCGCCTGTGGCAAAAAGACCAGCAAGAGTTTTAACCAGGGTTATTGTTTTCCCTGTATGCGTTCGCTGGCCGAATGCGATTCTTGCATGATAAGCCCGGAAAAATGTCACTTCGATGAAGGCACTTGCCGCGACGAAGACTGGGGTAAAGAACATTGCTTTATTGACCATTATGTTTATCTGGCTAATTCGTCCGGCTTAAAAGTCGGTATTACCCGCGAAACCAACGTACCGCACCGCTGGATGGATCAGGGGGCTGCAATGGCGCTGCCGATTTACAAAACCTCGAACCGGCTTATTTCCGGCCTTGTCGAAACAAGCTTTAAAAACCAGGTCAATGACAAAACATCCTGGCAACGGATGCTTAAAGGCCAGCCCGACAGCATTGATCTGGCTGAAAAACGTGACGAACTGTTTAGTCACTTCAAAAAAGACATTGCCGCCATTAAAAAGCAATATGGAGACGATGCAGTCACCGAACTGAGCTCCGAACAGGCTCTTAATTTCGACTATCCCGTCGAAACCTACCCAGAAAAAGTAAAATCACTCAATTTTGATAAAACCCCTGAAGTTACCGGGAAATTAATCGGCATTAAAGCGCAATACCTTATTCTCGACTGTGGTGTGCTGAATATCCGCAAATTTGCCGGTTACCTTGTTGAATTCAGTACCGAATAAAGCTTTTTTAGGCCAATATTCCGTAAACTGCCCCAGCCATTGGCATTTTTACTTGTAACTTATTGATTATAAATTATTATTAGGTGTTAAGCTTATTGCTCTATAGCCGATAATTATAAATAGTATCAATAAAAGCCAGTGCTAAATGCAAAACTTCTCTTTCAAAAGCTTTCGATCTCGCTACCTGCTCGTCGCTATCAGCACGACTTTGTCGACGCTTTTGTTTATCTCTTTTATCGAACACTACATCAGTAGCTCAAGCAAAATCAGCCTGCAAAATATTGAGCAACGGGTAAGCGTGTCTAAACTAAATACTCGTTTGCACAGCAACGTGCAAAATGCCGCCCATATGCTCGACCTCTATCTGTTTACGCCGACCATCAATTACCGTAAAGACTTTCTGAGGCATATTAACGCAACAAAAACCGTTATCCTGTCGTTACATCATAATCCGTGGATAGACAATCAACAGCTACACAAGAAAGTCGCTGAATTAGAAACACTACAACAACAATTAAAAAACAAATCCCAAAAGCTGCTTGAAATCCGTCTGGATGGTGAAAAAATGTATCCGGCAATGTTGTTTGCAAACGGTTCCATGCGATCTGACAATGAAACGGTTATCACCCTGCTCAACGCCGCAATACTCGAACAACAGGAAGAAAAGCATGATGAAGTTATCTATGCCGCATTCACTGATGCGCGCGACAAATGGCGGCGAACCATTAATGCCTACCGGCTTTATCTAATCAATCGTCTTAGCTCACTGTCCGAGGTCAGTCTGACCGGTCAGTCAAACGATGTAAGAAATTTTCATGACGAATTTAAAAAAACTATTGGTGCAATCAGGAACAAAGTTAACCTGAATAAAGTTGGTATCGAAACGGCGGCTGCACTTGAAGACGTCCTTGAATACGCCGACCGATGGCTGGCTGATTTTAACAAAGTCGATAAAATTAACCTGACCGGTGCATGGCGCGGTGATGTACCCATTATTCTGAATGATATTTACCCTCTGTTTGAAAAAATTTACAGCAATATAAACTTGATTGATAAAAAAATTAATGAGGCATCCAGCAATGATATAAAACAGCAACAACTTACCAATAACGATATTTCCTTTACCCTCTGGGCTATCGAAGGCTTACTGGTTTTCCTGATGTCTGTTGGTTATTTTATTCTTGATCGTTCTCTGCTGAAACCTTTATTTAATTTGTCACAGTCATTGCGTGAAAGTTCTGATAACAATACTAATATCGTACTGCCTGATTCACAAACCCAGGAAATTGAAGACTTTGTAACCGCCTACCAGCATATGCAACAACAAATTCATAACCGTCAGGAAGAACTTGAACATATCGCCATGCATGATGATCTGACCAATCTGCCGAACCGGATTTTGTTAATCGACCGCATATCACTGGCTATATCCAATTCACAACGTTTTCACAGTAGTTTTGCAGTTATTATTCTCGACCTTGATCGCTTTAAGGAAGTTAACGACACGCTTGGCCACTTTATCGGTGATGAAGTTTTAAAACAGGTTGCCAACAGACTTGAAGCCCTGTTACGCGATACCGATACCGTTGCCCGGCTTGGTGGCGACGAGTTTGCAATCCTGTTACCCAATATTGATGATAAAACTGTTAAAGATATTGCAATAAAGATTTCTCATGAACTCGAAAAAGTTTACCCAATACAGGAACATAACCTTTATCTGGGTGCCAGCCTGGGAATTTCTGTTTATCCGCAACATGGCTTAACCACCGAAATACTGCTTAAGCATGCTGACATTGCCATGTACATGGCAAAACAAACAGATATTAATTACATTGTTTATACACCAAAAAATGACGAACATAATGTAAAACAACTTTCACTTTTATCTGACCTGCGACAGGCCATTGACCAGAACCAGTTACGCCTTGTTTACCAGCCCATCTATACGACTAACACCAATAAAATAATTGGCTTCGAAGCATTAATACGCTGGCAACACCCAGATTATGGATTACTGACACCAGACAGCTTTATTCACCTTGCAGAACAAACCGGACTGGTAAAGAAAATAACCCAATGGGTTATTCGAGAAGCACTTGAAACATTTTCCAGTTGGCCAATAGATACACGCAATACCTATATTTCAGTTAATGTAACTGCGTGGGACCTGCAGGACCATATGTTTATACCGGGTATAGAAGCATCTATTAAAGATACCGGTATTTCCCCGCGAAGCCTGATGCTTGAGCTTTCTGAACGTTCAATGATGGTTGATACACCTCGCATCCAGTTAGCACTCGATAAACTTCAGGCAACAGGTGTGCGTATTTCTATCGACGATTTTGGTACCGGTTTTTCATCACTTGCAATACTTAAACAACTTCCGGTTTCCATTCTTAAGATTGACAAGTCATTTGTTCTGAAAATGGCCTCGGTAAAAAATGATGCACTTATTGTTCACTCGATTATCGATCTTGCTCATAATCTTGAACTCAAAGTTATTGCTGAAGGGGTTGAAGATACAGACAGCCGCGAATTGTTAAAAAACTTTAGCTGTGATTACTGCCAGGGATATCTGTTTAGTATGCCATTGACCGAAGAACAGTTACTTTCACTACTGGATGTTATAAACACCACCTCCGGTAATGGCTATAAAAACTAAAAGTAATAGCCCAGTTCCAGCTGAATATAATCATCGCTTAAATACGCATGCAGTAACTGGCCGGAAGGTATATTTGAATAAAAACGTGCTTCAGCGGAAATTTTAAAATTTTCAGTTAATCGTCGACTTGTTTCTAACGAATAAATAATAGCATCTGTGTCAATATCTTTAATCATGCCTATCAATGCGTCGGTACTTTGCTCATCGTTTAAGTTAAACCTTAAGCCCAGCATCACGTCTTTCTGAAAGGGTGTGGGTGCGGCAAGGCCACGATCATCATATAAATATTCCAGCACCAGACCCAGATCTGTCGCCTCACCGATAAGTGAATAGAATGTATATTCCAGCCCGGCTGTTGCCGCATTAAAATGAGAAGCACCCGTACCACCAGGATCAGAACGATGAATGGCTTCTAATTTCCATAACCAACTATCATAAGTTGCCTGTAAATCCAGCCCCAACTGCTCAATTAAATCATAGTATGGGTTTAATACCGTCTGTCCTGACGAATCTGTTCCACTAACAAAACGTGGCGTGCGACTGGTACCTTTAAAAAAACTCACGCCAATATCCCATTGCTCTATGCTATGTGCCCAGCGCAATGCATAATCAATATGGTTTTTCCTGTCATTCGATTCATAAAATGTTGTACTGGTATCAACATAGGGCTGACTTCTTAACCGTCCTTGCTGCCCTGCAAAAGTACGTTCCCTGAAATAAGGCAATACAAATGCATCAAACGTAC
>JALTLP010000189.1 GCA_027001895.1 Chromatiales bacterium
AAAACGCTTATACGCCTCATTCTTTATCAGTGTTGGCACTCGACCCTTCAATAAGCCCAAATCAACCAATCCCTCTGTAATCGCCCTCACAGCGGCCTCATGCGGGTCATTCCAGTGATTATCCGGCTTTACCTGCGCAATCGCAGCGCTTTGAGCGGCTAAAACCACCTCATAAAGCGCCTTCTGTGCCTTGCTAAACGTACCATTAACAGGAAATGTCCGGGTTATATCGGATGCGTAATAATCATATTCCGCCCCCGCATCGATCAATACCAAATCACCGTCATTCAGAACATCGCGGTTATCAATATAATGAAGCGTACACGCATTATTACCACCGCCAACTATCGAGCAATACGCCGGCGACGGACTTCCATGACGCGTAAACTCATACTGTAATTCTGCTTCAAGCTGGTACTCATGCATACCCGGCTGGCAGGCACGCATTGCTCGTTGATGCGCGGCCACAGAAATTTTGGCCGCCTGGCGCATGGCTTTCACTTCTGTGGCACTTTTAAACAAGCGCATCTCATGCAACACATGATCCAGCCCAACGAATTCGCCGGGGGCGTGTACGCCGCTACGCGCCTTATCGCGTAAAGTATTCACCCATTTGATGACTCGTTCATCAAATTTGGCATTATTACCCATGGTGTAAAACACGCGTGCCGTGTTTTCCATTAAGCCGGGTAAGATATCGTCAATATCATTGATAGGGAATGAATCTGCCGCACCGTATTCTTCACAGGCACCTTCCTGACCCGCACGTTTTCCCACCCAGGTTTCCATAACCGGATCGCGTTCACGACAAAACAGCACATATTCACCATGCTTGCGACCGGGAATAAAAACCGCAACAGCCTCGGGCTCAGGAAAGCCAGTCAGGTAATAAAAATCACTATCAGGTCGGTATCGATACTCTGCATCGCGATTTCGAATTTTCATGTTTGCCGCGGGTAAAATAGCAATATCGCCCGGCTCAAGCATTTTTAATAGCTGCCTGCGACGTCGACTAAATTCTTTCTGACTCATAATGACTACATCGCTTAATCGGTTAGTGTTGGGTCACGTTTTTCGGTTTTGATAACTCTTCATAGATCAGCAAAACACCCACTCGCAGGTATTCTACCAGTTCTGCATACGCTGCCTCATCTTCTTCATTCGCCTGCGCCTCTGACTCTGCATCATAGTTCTCAATACGGGCTATTTGCATCATATCATCAACAATCTCGCGCGAATCTTCAGGCAACTTGTCCAAATCTGTAACACCAATGATCCCCAGCCCCAGATAAAACCCCTGACACCATTGCGCCAGCGCATAAACACGCTCATACAGCGGGTTATCATCATCGGGTAACAACAAATCGTATGACAGATCTGTGCCATGCAACTGCGCTTTAACGATCGCCGCAAAACCTTCGAGTAACTGCCTGGCTTCGTCCTGAAGCAAATCCCCTTCATGCTGTTCCGTCATCAATTCATCCAGCCAAATCTGGATTGCATCATCACTCCCACACAAAAGCGCACTCAACATGCCGTGGCACTCTGCCGGCTCCTGCGTGGCATGACTTTGCTTTAGTACCTCAGCCATTTCAATATAGGCAGGTAATTCCTGATTATCGCTCATTATCTGGTGATCCTGATTTGTAATTTAAGGCCATTCAGGCCACTGGTCGGTCATATTATGCGCTTTTCTGCCACTAGCATAAAATCAACCGCACACGAGCGTTGACCCTGCAGGGTGCTTGGCTCTATAGTTGCATCATGGATACCAATAATAATGAAACCGAAGAGCTGGAATTAAAGCAACTGGAAGCTCGAGTAGAAGAGCTTATTCAGACCTGCGCCGTGCTCAAAGATGAAAATAACTCGCTACGCCAACACCAGGATAACCTGGTCAACGAACGTTCCAGGCTCATTGAAAAGACCGAAACGGCACGTATTCGTGTTGAAGCGATGATTAACCGACTCAAAGCGATGGAATCCAACCATGAGTGATGACAATCTGGCCGTGACCATTCACATTCTGGATAAAGAATTCCGTATTGCCTGTCCAGAAGAAGAACATGACGCATTACTGGCTTCTGCACATTTCCTTGATAATAAAATGAAAGAAATTCGTGATAGTGGCGTCGTTGGACAGGATCGCATTGCGATTATGGCTGCTCTAAACCTGACCCATGATTTACTGGCTCAAAAATCACAACGTGAAAAGTATGTTAAATCAATGGGTAACCGAATACAGTCGTTGCAGGAAAAAATTGAAGTCGCTTTAACCCGCAATAAGCAATTAGAGCTTTGATTTCACGCCTTCAGCATATCTATCATTCAGATTTTTTTACAACTTGATACAAAAACGGGTTCTCGGCGACCTGATTTTCCGTTAGGATTCTTATTAACGGCTTTGGCATTCTCTGCTGTGTTCGATAGTGAACCCGGTATTTTCTTGAGCCTAGTACTTAAACTCGGGGAGAATTCGTGACCGGCCAATGTGCATGTCCGCTGCTTGCGGAAAGCCTAACGACCCGCCCGGTTTCCCCACTTGAACCTCTGGTTCAAGGACAACGGAACACACCGGCACAAGTGGAGAATGCCTTCTTATTTTATGAATAACGACGACATTAGAAAAAAAATACGTCAACAGCGCCAGCAACTCACACAGGAGCAGCGCCTGGAGGCATCAGCAGCGATTTGCGATGCCATTATTAACAGCTCACTGTTTATGCGAGCCAAACATATTGCACTGTATTTAAGCCATGATGGAGAAATCGACATTAGCCCACTATGCCAGGTGGCCTGGCAGCGCAAAAAACACTGTTATTTACCCGTTCTAAATCATTTTGGCAAAACGCTCTCATTTGCCCCCTATACCGCAGATAGCACAATGCGAGACAACCGCTTTGGTATCCCCGAACCCGTAGTCAATAAACACACCCTGCTTAGCCCACAACAACTCAACCTGGTGCTAACACCGCTGGTCGCTTTTGATCGCAACGGTAATCGAATTGGCATGGGCGGTGGCTATTATGACCGAAGTTTCGCCTTTCTTCGCCGTCAACAACGTTATAAACAACCCAGGCTCTGCGGCACAGGGTTTAATTTTCAGTGTGTATCAGAAATTCAGGCACAAGATTGGGATGTGCCTTTGCATGGCGTGTTTACAGACCATGGTTTTTTAGAATGTGAGGCTTAAGGATCTGAGATGCGAAAAAAAGGCGCCTTCAGGCGCCTTTTCAGGTAATTGGTTATGTCCCTATAACTTGCTTTGCACTGTTGGCGCCTTTTCACCCAAATCAAAGGCATAGCTCGTGGCAACCACACCAAAACCGCTAACCAGAGCAAGTACCAGCAATAAGTCAGGTTTTCTCTTTCTCACAGCCTCTTCTCCTCAAAAATAATCCTCTCACGGGACTTTAAGCACTTTCTTTAGTATTTATTTTTTTAGAAAGTTCGGCATATGCCGGCCGTACTTTATAAAACAAATCCCACACACATTGCAAGCTTTGCCACCAAAACATTATGTGTAAATAGCCTACTGACAGCATTACACACTGTTGCAAAAAAACAACACACCCTGACAACACATCAAAACAGCACCGTTAATGTACGCTGCTGTCTTAACGCTCACAAGATGATCTTCCCTTTCCGACTAAGGTGTACAAACATTCGAAACATTGTGTGACGACAACCATATCGCCATATAACAAAAATAAAAATCACCTACATTAGTTACCGCACAACCCTAAACATGTAATACAGAAATCGCAACGACGAACCAAACATGATGACATCATGTTTTTCTCAACAAATAACAAAAACGTGACGTTAAAAAAATTACTGAACATGAAATTGACGACGATTTTTTTAATATCTGAAACATTTTCAGGTAATTTTTTATTCTTATTGTCGTACACCACTACTGCAACATGGATAAGCAAACCTACACCGTACACAGCACATCAAACAATTTGTTTTTTACATCATTACGCGCAAAACCATATAAAATGCGGCTTCCAGCGAGGTAAAACAATGCAATGTATTGCCACAGACATGATTATTGTTAAAAACAATCATAACAACATTAACAACGACACCTGTTCACTAAAAATTTCAGCCTCTAACAAGTTGTAAACATAAAAAAAAAGTAGCAATATCTAAATTGTTGGTTATACTCAACCTTGTATACACTTTAGGTAATTACCGTGGAGGAAGTTATGGCGACTAAAAAGAAAGCCAAGAAGAAGACAGCAAAGAAAAAAGTTACGAAGAAACGCGTAACTAAAAAGAAAGTAGCTAAAAAGAAAGTAGCTAAAAAGAAAGCGAAGAAAAAAGTAGCCAAGAAAAAGGCGAAAAAGAAAGTAGCTAAAAAGAAAGCAAAGAAAAAAGTAGCCAAGAAAAAGGCGAAAAAGAAAGT
>JALTLP010000190.1 GCA_027001895.1 Chromatiales bacterium
TAATTAAAGACAGAAAATGCCCGGACTGTGGTTCTGATTTAATTATACGTTCCGGCCGTTATGGCAAATTTATTGGTTGTAGTGGCTACCCGGACTGCAAGCATATTGAGCCTTTAGAAAAACCAAAAGACATGGGTGTTAAATGCCCTGAATGTCATAACCACAACATGTTAATGCGTAAATCGCGTAACGGTAAAATTTTTTACTCCTGCGCCGATTACCCCAAATGTAAATATGCCGTGTGGAACGAACCGTTAAAACAGGCCTGCCCGGATTGTGCATGGCCAATGTTAACCCTTAAAATTACCAAACGGCGTGGCCACGAAAAAATGTGCCCACAAAAAGACTGCAAGTACGTCGAAGCAGTTGATGAGCCAGATATCGCAGATATTCGTCCAACTTACGACCCGAATGAATCAAAGGAAGATTCAGATGGTTAAAATTTAAAAATCATTCAACCACTTTTTCTTTTATTTCAATTCCAGAGTTTAATTATGTCTAAACAATTTGTATCTATTTTAATGGGATCAGATTCTGACCTTCCGACCATGCAGGCAACGATTGATGTTTTAAAAAACTTACAGGTAGAACACGAAGTATATATTACATCGGCCCACCGCACTCCTGACGACACTCGCCAGATTATCCAGGATGCTGAAGCGCGTGGTTGTAATGTATTTATAGCCGCCGCCGGTTTAGCCGCACATTTAGCAGGTGCAACGGCTGCGCATACATTAAAACCGGTTATTGGTGTACCAATGGGTGGCGGGCCGTTAAATGGTTTTGATGCGCTGTTGTCTACCGTACAAATGCCAGGCGGCATTCCGGTCGCCAGTGTTGCAGTTGGCAAAGCCGGTGCAAAAAATGCCGCTTATCTTGCTGCGCAAATAATGAGCCTGGTGGATGCTGACCTTGCAAAACGTTTAGTAGATGAACGCGAAGCCAATGCTCAGGCTGTGCGCGATAAAAATATTGAAGTTCAGAAAAATCTGTAACTCAAGCTGTGGCGAGTACCGCACAACAAGATATTCAACAAGCGGTTAATGCCTTAAAGCAGGGACAGCTTATTGCCTACCCAACCGAGGCTGTGTTTGGTCTGGGTTGTGACCCGCAGCAAGCCCAGGCAGTCGAACAACTTGTTAAACTAAAACAACGTAATCCGGATAAAGGACTTATCTTGATAGCATCCAGCTTTAAACAACTTAAACCTTATATTGCCCAGGTGGATGATTGCATCGCGGCACCAGCCAGACAAAGCTGGCCCGGCCCGGTAACGTGGCTCTGGCCGGTAAAACAAAATTATCCTTTTAGCCACTTACTTACAGGTAAACACGCAACAATTGCCGTGCGCGTTTCTGCACACCCGTTAGTAAAAAAACTTTGCGATAAATTCGAGGGGGCAATTGTTTCTACCAGTGCCAATATAGAAGGCCAGCCCCCGGCAACAACGGCCGAACAGGTGAGACAATATTTTCCAAAAGGCGTGGATAAAATTATTGAAGCAGATACGGGCGACCTGCCACAACCAACATCCATTTATGATTTACTCACACAAGAAAAATTGCGCTAACAAAGATACTATATACTTAAATAGTGTCTTAAAAATACAAACAGGTTAATTATGTCTGAAATAAATATCGAAGTAGTAAAAAAATACTTACTGCAATTACAGGATAACATTTGCAATGCTTTGAGCGAGGAAGATGGAAAACAAACTTTTTTCGAAGACCAGTGGCAGCGTGAACAGGGCGGCGGCGGCCGCACCCGTGTGTTAACGGACGGTGCTGTGTTTGAACAGGCCGGTGTTAATTTTTCGCATGTGTACGGTAACCAGTTACCAAAATCTGCCACGGCTGCACGCCCGGAACTCGAAGGCCGTGATTTTCAGGCCGTAGGCGTTTCACTGGTTATCCACCCACATAATCCTTATATACCCACTTCACATGCCAATGTTCGATTTTTTATTGCAGAAAAAGAAAATGCCGATCCTGTCTGGTGGTTTGGTGGCGGTTTTGACCTTACACCCTACTATGCGGACAAGCAGGACGTTATTCACTGGCATCAGACAGCGAAAGCTGCCTGTGATCCGTTTGGTGACGATGTATATGCAAAATATAAAAAATGGTGTGATGAATATTTTTATTTAAAACACCGTGATGAAACCCGTGGTGTGGGCGGCCTGTTTTTTGATGACTTAAACGAATGGGGTTTTGAAAAATCGTTTGAATTTATGCAAAGTGTTGGCAACAGTTATATTCCTGCCTATCGTCCCATTGTCAGCAAACATAAAAATGATGCTTACGGTGAAAAAGAGCGTGATTTCCAGTTATACCGTCGTGGCCGCTATGTTGAATACAATCTTGTTTATGATCGTGGCACCCTGTTTGGACTACAAACCGGCGGACGTACTGAATCTATTTTAATGTCGCTACCGCCGCTGGTTAAATGGCGTTATAACTGGAGCCCCGAACAGGGTTCTAAAGAAGCAGATCTTTATGATAATTATTTAAAACCGGTTGATTGGCTTTAGTAAGTTGCTAACAGTTCGATACCAATAGTGTTATATTTTTTTACTGCGGTACCTGGCCACGGCTAACAAGAAAAGAAGATACGTATAAAAGTTACTGCGTACTAAATCACAATAATTAACCAGGTAAATAAATGCGTAGTTCATTCCCCTGAATCGCAGTGTATCGGGCTGGGTTATAAGCGCAAGTGGCACCGCAGGGATGCGTGGTTTGGCCTGACCATGGGCTACTTTCTTGTTGCCACAAGAAAGTACGCTCGCCTCAGCTGCGCAGTAACGGGCGAAACTATTCTGAATATAAAAAAACAAGATTGCTGCTTCATTTCGTGACTCGTAATGACAAATTAAAAAACAACACGTCAGAATGTGTAAGAACCTGATAACAACCGTACAATGTAAGGAATAATTTTATAACTAATGACAAATAAAAAGCTTTTCTTTATCTTCGCGTTTTAACTGCTTAATTTCATACTCACGTTTTGCCGCAAGCGAACGGTTCTTTAATTTTTCGGAGTAAACCAGCTTAACCGGCCTTCTTACCCGTGTGTATTTTGCGCCAAGTTTATTACTGCTATTATGTTCATCAACACGCCGTTCAACATCAACTGTTATACCAGTATATAAACTGTTATCAGCACATTGCAGAATATAAACATACCAGGATTTATCGGTCAGCATTTCTGGTTATAGTGGCTTGTTAAACGAGATTGCCGCGTCACTTTGTTCCTCACAATGACGGAAAATAATAAGTGTGTCGTTGCGAGCGATAGCGAAGCAATCTTGCTTTGCAATTGAAGTCTGCCTAGTCACGCGAACCTGGCCAAATGTTTATAAGCATAATAACACCGAGACTGCCCAGCAACCAGCTTGCCAGTGGAATATCTTCTATCATAAATTTAGTATGGCCATCGAGTGCAAAAATAACCCCGGCAGAAATAATTAAACTGCTGGCGACTATCGCAATAAAACTACGTTGATTATTTTTACGAAGTTCTTTTTTAATTTCATCCATTTGCTGTTCAGATAATTTCATCTGCAGTGTGCCTTCTTTGGCCTGGGTGAGTACATCATGCATTAAACCCGGCAGTTTGGGCATTTGTTCAAGCCATAATGGAAAACCGTCTTTAAGTTGTTTAAAGATGGCTTTGGGGCCTATCTGATTATGCATCCATTTTTCAAGAAAAGGTTTGGCGGTTTGCCACAGATCTAAATCGGGATAAAGTTGTCGGCCTAAACCTTCTATATTCAACAGTGTTTTCTGTAGCAGTACCAGTTGTGGTTGTACTTCTATATCAAATTCTCTGGCGGTATTAAAAAGACCAATTAACACCTGGGCAAAGGAAATTTCTCTTAAGGGCTTGTTAAACACCGGTTCACAAACTGTACGAATCGCCGCTTCAAATTCTTCTACTCGTGTCTTGTTACCCACCCAGCCGGAATCGATATGCAGCTCGGCAACACGGCGATAATCATGGTTAAAAAAGGCCAGAAAATTTTCGGCAAGGTAGCGCTGATCACTTTTGGTCAGCGTACCCATGATGCCAAAATCAACGGCAATATATTGACCCTTAACCAGTTTCGGTTCTTGCTGATCTTCTGCGGCGACAAAAATATTGCCAGGGTGCATATCGGCATGAAAAAAACTGTCACGAAAAACCTGGGTAAAAAATATTTCTACCCCGTGTTCGGCAAGTTGTTTAAAATTAATTTCATGATGTTGTAGCTTATCGGTATGCGAAACCGGAATACCATAAATGCGTTCCATAACCATTACGTTTTGCCGGGTATAATCCCAGTAAACCGTAGGCACATATAAAAGGCTGGAATCTTTAAAATTGCTTTTAAGTTGCGTTGCGTTGGCCGCCTCTCGCATCAGGTTAAGTTCGTTAAGAATGGTCTTCTCATATTCTTCAACAATTTCTACCGGACGCAGTTTTGTACCCAGTGACCAGTAACGCTCAATCTTTCGTGCAATACTATAAAGTATGGCCACATCACGCTGAATAACAGGCAAGATCCCAGGGCGTAAAATTTTAACTACAACTTCTTCACCACTGTGCAAGGTAGCCGCATGAACCTGGGCAATAGAAGCCGAAGCAAACGGTGTTGCGCTAAATGCTGCAAAAACTTCGTTAGCCGGTTTTTGGTAAGCCTTTTCTAAAATATCAAGTGCAAGGCTGTCTGCAAATGGCGGTACCTGATCCTGTAGCTTTGCAAGCTCTTCGGCAATATCTTCGGGTAACAAATCCTTACGGGTAGAGAGTATCTGGCCAAACTTGACGAAGATAGGGCCTAAATCTTCCAGTGAACGGCGAATGCGTAAACCGCGGTTGGCAGAGTCACGTTGCAACCAGAGCCAGGGCAATAATATGCGAACAAAACGTAACGGCCGAAATAAGTGCGTGGCAAGGATAAGATCATCCAGGCCGTGCCGCATAAGCACCCAGCTAATGGTTAATAGTCGTAATGATTTCTGTAAATACATAAAGGCTTAGTGGCCGTAAATAATTATGTTACGTATTTGAATTGTAAAGCTTTAATGCAAGCGATGGCTAGCGTTTACTGCGCTCAACGGCGGCCGATACCGTATCTGTATTGTTTGCCTTGTCCGCTTTAATAACGGGAAGGATAAACATTAACATCGAAACCACCAGCATAATACCACCAACACCAAGCAACAGGCTGGCCGGAAAGGAGCGGAATATATCACTAATAAACGGTATTTCCATCTCGAACAATTTAAAAAAGCCACCAAGAAGTATCAACGTTGCAACAAGGTCAACTAAAATCCATAAAACAGGTTTGCGCCGGGTAAGTGTTGTCACTGTGCTTGTCCTTTATTGTTGTTATTTTCTAATACTAGCTAGTATTCTCTTAATAAGCTAATAAATGCCTCGGCCACATGGTGGTCCAGGCTGGTACGGTTACGTGCTATCCACAGTGTTCGCTTGATATTGAGTTTGGCTATTTTTATCCAGTACAGCTTATTAGTTTTTACCAACGGTTCGGCAATAAACCGTGGCAGAAAACTGGCATGCTGGCCACGAAATAAAATTTCTACAATGGCATCGGTTGAGCCGACTTCCATCTTTATATTTAAAGGCTCAATTGCCAGATTACCCAGTGCCTCTTCTGTGGTTATTCGTACGGCAGCCTGTTTTTCCCGTAATACAAAGCTGAACTCCGCCAACTGTTCTGCGTTTATTTCACGAATATTATTTTGCACAAACGGGTGGTTTGGGCCTACTGTTAGCCACAATTCATCTTCGAGCCACTTTTGTACCAGTATATCAGGGTGATCAGGTGCGTTTTCCATTACCGCGAGGTCGGCCAGACCCGTAACCAACCGGGTTTGGATACTCTTTGAATATCCAAGCCTGCTATTTATCTTGTATTGCGGGAATCGCTCACTGAATTGCACCAGCAACTCTGGCAGGAAATGGTCACCGATTGAAAATGTGACTTCCAGGCGCAGTAAATTGGTACCTTCAGCGAGACTTTGCAGCTCTTCGATAAGCAAACTATTGCGTTCCAGCGTTTGTACCGCATAGGTATACACTTTTTCACCCGCAGGGGTTAGACGCAGTCGCCCGGCAACACGTTCCATCAGGCTGGTGCCGTAGCAGGTTTCCAGTGCGCGCAAACGTTTGGTCACCGCAGGCTGGCCAATAAACAGCCTTTTTGCCGCATTAGAAACCCCGCCCTGCTCAACAATGGTTCGAAGTGCAGCAAGGCCAGATAAATCGGGCAAGTTTTTATATTCCATAATGGAATATTATTGTAAGGATATTCACTTGCTCGTCAAGCGCATAAGCGTATAATGCGCGCCAATCCAGCCTCTATTTGTTTTCGCTATTCAAAGTATTTAGAAATTTACCAGCAATAATCTGCTGATGCATTAGTTTAGCTCGATATTCTGTTTAGGAATTTATTACTTTGTTAGCGCTTTTCAGGCAAATAGAGCTATTTTTATTCATTTTTAAATTTAATTCTGAGGTATTGCATGAAATTAGCCCGGTTTTTGCCTTTTTTGAACTGGTATCGTCTTGTTACAAAAGAAACAATCAAAGCCGATTTAATTGCCGGCTTTACCGGCGCTGTTATCGTATTACCTCAAGGCGTGGCTTTTGCTGCGATTGCCGGCCTGCCCCCTGAATATGGTTTATATACCGCTATGATCACCCCGATCATTGCTGCTTTATTTGGCTCTTCCTTACATTTGATTTCTGGCCCAACCACGGCTATTTCGATTGTTTTATTTTCTACTGTCAGTAACTATGCAGAACCCGGTTCAGCGGAATATATACAGTTAGTACTGACGGTCACTATGCTTGCCGGTATGTATCAACTTGGCTTTGGCCTTGCCCGACTAGGTAGCCTGGTTAACTTTGTTTCGCATACCGTTGTGGTCGGCTTTACCGCTGGTGCGGCCATTCTTATTGTGACCAGCCAGGTTAAACATGTACTTGGCGTAACTATCCCAAGAGGCGAGTCATTCCTGCACACCTGGGGAGATATATTTTCGCAAGCAGGCAATATTAATGAAATCGTTTTCTTTATCGCAACCATCACCCTGGTTGTCGCTGTGATGGTCAAGCGTCTTTATCCACGCTGGCCGAACCTGCTTATTGGCTTAATCGTTGGCAGTGTTGTTACGTTATTCTTTAATGCTGAGGCCCAGGGTATTCATCTGGTAGGTGAAATACCTCAACACTTACCGCCGCTATCTACACCTGATTTTACATTTGCAACTCTCCAGAAACTCGCCCCAGAAGCATTTGCGGTTGCCTTACTGGGTTTAATTGAAGCCGTTTCAATTAGTCGCGCCGTTGCAGCAAAATCCAACCAGCGTATTGATTCCAACCAGGAATTTATTGGCCAGGGCTTATCAAACATTGTTGGTAGTTTCTTTTCAAGTTATGCCGGTTCCGGCTCGTTTACTCGCTCAGGCATCAACTATGCAGCAGGCGCAAAAACACCTATGTCGGCTATTTTTGCTGCGGTAATGTTAATGCTTATTGTTTTGTTGATTGCACCATTAACCGCTTACCTGCCAGTGGCGGCAATGGGTGGTGTTATCCTGATTGTGGCCTATAACCTGATCGATTTTAATCATATTGTTCTTATTCTTAAAAATAGTAAATCAGAATCGGCGGTGTTACTGGTCACTTTTTTTGCAACTCTTTTCCTCGAACTCGAATTTGCTATCTATATGGGTGTGCTTATTTCACTGGTTTTATTTCTTGCAAAAACATCTACCCCAGAAATTCCTACTCTTGGAGTAGACGTTAACGAACAAACCAACAAGCGTTCACTTATTAATATTCAACAAAAACCAGTCAAACAGTGCCCGCAATTAAAAATTATTCGTATTAATATGTCAGTGTATTTTGGATCACTTAATTATATCCAGAATAAACTTAACCAGATTTCTGAAAACGAACATATCTATAATATTTTAATTGTTGGCGAGCGCATTAATTTTATTGATTTAAGTGGCGCAGAAATGCTGGTGCAGGAAAATCATCGCCTGAAAAAACTTGGCGGCGGTCTTTATTTCTGCGATCTGAATTCACACGTTTATGAATTTGGCGCAAGAACCAGTTTTATCAAACATATTGGGAACCATCACTTTTTTGATTCCAAGAAAGAAGCCATCAGCGCAATATACCATTCACTGGATAAAGACATTTGCCAGACCTGCTCACAGCTTGCGTTCAGAGAGTGTAATTAAAGTTTTTAGTTAATAAAACAAAACCCGCCTGGCCTTGTTTTTAATATTTATTAATGTTTTTATGACACAAGGTTTGTAAATAAAAAAGGGCAGGGTTATGCAGGCATTAACACTTCAGGGCTTTTTACTACGTTTATTGTTTGCCATGTTGCTGGTGATGTTATCTTATAACCCGGGTGGTTATTCCTATGTTCACTGGATAAAAAACATAAATGGTGTCGAACCGTTGACGATACTGGCCGGTATTAGTTTAGTTATCGGCTGGGTAATCTATATCCGTGCAACTCTGCGCTCATTAGGCGCAATAGGTCTGAGCCTCGCTCTGTTGTTTTTTGGCAGCCTAATCTGGCTGCTGGTTGACTGGGGCTGGCTGGGAATGGACAACCTTACTTCGGTAAGCTGGGTAATTCTGGTTTTACTTTCTTTTATTCTTGCTATCGGAATGTCATGGTCACATATTCGTCGCCGGCTTTCCGGTCAGCTTGATGCCAACGATGCTGATGATGCCTGATATACAAAGAATCATTTTAACCCTCTGATAAATAAAATTATTTTACACCTGCAATCTGCATGGTTGAACACAGGGAATTTCCATAGTATTTTAGTTGGGTATTATCCATTTTGATAAAACTTAACAGGGTTAAAAACTATGGTAGTACTGCCCAGTGGAAGAATCATCGACATTTCTATTGATCGTGCCAGGCACCATGCACTGCGTCAGTCTGGTATATCACCACAATCCCACCACCGAGTACTCTACAAAGTTACCGATATAATTTACCGTAATCGAGATGAAGACGGTAACATCAAACGTGGCTGGACAGAATTTGATTATTGTTTTTCCGGTTACACGCTGGATACTGTTCGGCAAGCACAGGACTGGACAGAAGCAGATAAGCGGCGACTTTTTAACTGGCTACGCGAGCAGATACAATATCAGAAAATAGAACGGGCACGCCGACGGCTGGCAGACAACCAGCAACAATTATCTGCAAAAATTTATTCATCTCCCCGCTTTTTATATAGCTTGCTTTATAAACGCATTGCTGACTCTGATCTAAACTGTGCAAGCGCAAAACAATGGTTAGCAACGATTTTAAATATGAAACAAAAAGGCTTACGTGATGAAGAAATTAGCTGGTCAAGCTTATATCACTACCTTACCAGACAGCCCGCTAAAAAGCTTATTCACAAAACTCAGATACTGGAAAACATTAACTTTAGCAAAATTAATTCAGAATTAAGTATTGAGCAGCTCTGGGGAGAAAATGGCGGCTTGAGTTTTAACGAAGTTGCTCAACGTATGCCTCACCAGGCTGTATACCGTGCAGCATTGAAACTGGATGAAAATTGCCTGTGTATTTTACGCTACGTCGATAGCTGTTGTAATTATCGTGTTGGCGTTATTAAAACACTCAATAAAAATCACCCAATGCGATTAAAACAACGCTGGTTTGCGCTCGACCCTTACGGCCGTGCAATTAAAAATGTAAATAAGTTTTTTTTCGATAACAGTGTAGATGCCAAACTGGCTGCTGATAGGCACGCCCATAATGAACTCGGTATACGTAGTGGCGCAAAAATACATACCCATTTTGATCATTTAACGCTGTATGGAGGAAAAGATTATCGGGAATGGAAGCTGAGTTTACCAGACTATCAACGCATCTACTTCGGCAAACATTTTTATGATCATAATGTCCTTGTCCATATTCGTACAACAACCCGTGAAGATACCTTTGGCAGAAAAATACTCTTTCTTGAAGAAGTACAGAGTGACTGGCATCAGTCTGCCAAATATTATGGTTATAACAACAATAGCTGGGGCAGGGTTGCCAATGCACCGTTTAAAAAGGAATGGCCTGTGCTTGCTATAAAGATAATGTTAATTCACGCTTGTCAGAATGGTTTTTCTGGTATCGCCTGGCCAGATGGTGCCATTCAGGAGATACGTTATTCTCGCAGTCTAAATTCAATCCGGCGTTACTACGACAAAGATATTCCAGACGCTCTCAACAAGCTTGGCAATAAGCTGGACTGCCAGGTAGAAAAAATTTTAATTTCTACGCGTGAGCCCTGGCTTAATATCGAAAAAAGTAAGGATAAGTGGCGCGTCTATAACGGAGAAGGCAAATTTAAAACTAGAGCACGATACAATAATCGGGAAGAGGCCATGTCTGTTATTAGCCGACATTGTCGAAAAATAAATCTGGAAGTATCCGCAATGATTATTACTGCTAAAATGTCACGGCAGATTTTTGAGAAAGGTTTACCGTTATTTGGTCATACTTTAGAATAAGATAAGTAAATCAAACATTAGCCACGACTACTGTATTGGCGTTGTAAGTAATAAGCCCTGTCGAAAATACTGGCTGGCTTTTTCTTCTTCACCGAGTTGCTCCATTAACAAGCCAAGTTCTTTATAGGTTTGCACCATAGGCTCTGCTCCCAGGCTGGCTTCAAAATACGCCTGCGCCTTGCCCCATAACTCAAGCTGTTTGCAAATTCGTCCAAGCGCAAGTAACAACACCGGATTTTTTTCATGTCGCTTTAGCAGGCTTTCAGCAAAGTCCAGCCGGGCTTGAGGATGCGGACTTTTAAGCCGACCATATAAATCTATAAATTCTGTATTCCAGTTTTGTTTGATAGCATTGTGTAAAATAGTTTCTGCTTTATCATCGGCATTAAATCGGTGCAACAGGCGGGTATACTGCAATACCATATCATGATCATTTTTTAAATTTTTAGGAATTTCATTCCATGTCGCAATAATATGTTCAACGTTTTCTGTTTCTGCTGCCTGTTTAATAAGGTTTGTAAATACCCGCTTCTGTATACGTTCAAGTTCTTTTGACGAACATACCTTGTGCTTTTTTAACTCGGGTATAAGAGCCTGCAACTCTTTCCAGCTATTCAGCTTTTCATACAACTGTGCCAGTAAATGTAATACGTGAGTATGTTTTGGTGAAATCGATTTCAAATGTACCAGTGTTGCCAACGACTGTTCAAGCTGACCATGCGCCAGTTGTAACTCGGCCTGGGTAAGTTCAACTGCAAAGTCTGCTTCTGGCATACTTTGATGCGCCATCGAAAGATAGTGATCACGTCGTTCGGGTTCATTCAGTTTTTGTGCGGCCTTTGCTGCCGAAAGATAGTTAAGCAATGGCGTATCGCTGTTAGCAACATTTTTGATCAGTGTTTTTTCAGCTTCTTTCCACTTTCCCTGAGCCAATGCAATTAAACCCTGCCGCGAAGCTTTTTGTGCCTTCAGGGATTTTGATCGGTTATGACGAAACTTAATAAAATCAGGTAGACCCCAGGTATTTTTAATCAGCCGCAGAGCTATGCTTATTAATATATAAATGCTTATTTGTAAAAAAATAAATACCGCAAGCGACATTTCTACTGTGGTATGGCCACGGCCAATAAGCACATAGCCATTGTCTTGCATGGCAACCACACCCAGTCCGGCGGCCAGAATAAGAATAATTAAAAAAGTAAATAATGTTTTCATAATTACAGGGTGGTTGCCGCTGGCGCTGTTTGTTGTTCAATGTTTTTACTTGCCGGTGTTTCTGTTTGTGGTTTGTCTTTTTTTGATTTTACTTCTTTGTGCTTTTTTTCTTTATATTTATCTTCCGGCTTTGACACAGGCTTGACGGTACTTTTTCCCGCTACAGGTTTTACCTGTTTTTTTACCGCCTCTTTTTTAATTTTAACTTTTGGAAGCGTTTTCTTTTTAGCCTTTTTGTTGTTAACGGTTTTTTTTCTGGACTTTTGAGGATCTGCCGGTTTTTTTGCCGTATTCGACCTTAACGACGTTTCTTCAGTGTGTAACAACTGCAGCTTTTCCAGGCTATTGGATAAATCCGGTAATTGCTGTTTAATATTGGTTGCTATCAATTTATCAAGTGTTTCTGTTAACGCAATTGTGCTGGGATGTTTTATATCAAAGTATTGTTGCAGCCACTGTTTTGCCTGAGCCAGCCTGTCTTTGTAGATAACCGGGTGATTGCTTAACAGCGCAAGCCGTGCCTGCTCCAGTTGCAGTTTAATATTTTGCACAAGGTAAAAACGTTGTTCCGGTTGCAGCAAAGGCTTAATGGCTTCGTCATGGTGTTGTATTCGAAACAGTTTTAACAGGTCATTCCAGATAGCGGCCGGTAATTGCTTCCAGCTTTCTACCTTGCTAACACTTAATGCTTTTTCTTTACGCAGCATTACCGATGCCGGTTCCGGCGTACTTAACGGCACAGTTTCCAGTTGTTTTTGCAGGGCATTTAATTTAAGCGAAAGTCCGACGGTGTCCACTTTTGGAACACTGTTCAGCTTCTGAATATCTGCCGCCAGTGCCTGTCGCACCGGGATATACCTTGGGTTGCCCACTTCACGCAGACGATCATCGGCTGCCATTAATGCCTGGATACTGGTTGGAATATCACCGGCGAGGATAAGACGGTGGTTAGCGAGTTTAACAAGGTATTCAGCTTCGGCAACCAGCCAGCCACGGTATGAGTAACGTTTCTGACTGATAAAAGCTTCAACTGTCTGGCGAATTTCCTGCAGTGCCTGATTTTGTTTATAACTGTTTTGTTCTGCCTGACGTTTTATTTCTGCAAATAAATCTTTTTGTTCCTGCAGGGATGCCTGCATTTTTTGCTGCTGCGCAACCAACAGCTCTTTTTGTTGTTGAAGTTTATTCCCGCCATTCACTGCCAAAATAGCCACGGCGACCGCAATAACAATACTCAGACCAGCATTGATAATAAAAAATACCAGACCATTTGTTTTTAAAACGCCACCATGGGGTTTTGATGTTTTTGCATGGTCTTTGCTCGGCTGCTTATGCTGCGGTTTTTTATTTGCAGGATCTGAATCGCCTGCCTTGTCTTCAACTTTTTTATTCAATGCTGCTTCCTGATTTTATTATTTTCCACGACCCGGTTAGTTGCTGGCTAATGACTTTATAATAGCATCAACAATCGCCTTGTCGCTGACATTCTCTGTTATTATCGCCGGCCTGGTAAAGCCAAGTTGTTGTGCCAGCGCCTGTAAACGCTGGTTAACAATCACCAGTGGGGTATCCCGTATATCGGCAAATAATTTTTTGTAATGAGTATTTTTTTCAAAGACCTGCACCAGGTTTTTCATGCCTTCGCCACTGGTAATACTGATAAAATCAACCGGCTGGTTTTGCCAGTTATCCTGTAACTGTTGCAAGTCTATATGCGGGCAATTGCGCTGGTAAACCTCGGCATAACTTACTCGGGCTCCGCGTTCCCGCAGGGTGTCTGCCAGAAGATTGCGACCACCAATGCCACGAAAAATAACAATATTCTTGCCTTCAACCTTTTGTAGCGCCGGGTGGGCCAGTAAACCTTCACTGTTGTAGTTGTCTGTCGGCATAATATCCACACTTCGTCCGGCAAGTTGTTCAAGCAGCTGGGCGCTGCCTAAACCGACTGTCGCAAGTTGTAGCTTCTGCGGCAGAGCCGCGTGTTGTTTTATCAGACTAATGCCGTGGCTAACCGCATTTTGGCTGATAAAAATCGCAATATCTATTTGCGGCAAGGCCTCGATGCATTTAAGCGCCGCTTCGGGTTTGGCAATAGGGGTAATTTCAATCAGTGGTTGGCAATAAACGCTGGCACCGGCCTGTTCTAACAGACTGAGAAGCTGGGCCGCCTGATGAGCCGGGCGGGTCACCATAATATGCTTGTTTTTTAAGGGCAAATTGTCAGGCAATGCATCCGCCTTGTTATTTTGAAGCTAGTGCGAATCACTATAAAGACGTTCCAGTATCTCGCCAGCGCCACGGCTAAGTAGATCATCGGCCAGCACCCTGCCAAGCTCTTCGGCATCTTCGGGCTTACCGGCAATATCGGCACGGATAATATTAGAGCCATCCGCTTCACCCACCAGGCCGCGCATAAATAAGGTATCTTTACTGAGTTCAGCAAAACCGGCAATCGGCACCTGACAACCCCCATTTAAGCGATGGTTCATTGAACGCTCTGCGGCGACCCGAATGGCGGTTTTATGGTCGTGCAACGGACTTAGTAATTCGTGGACACGGTCATCTTTTAAACGACACTCAATACCCACTGCCCCCTGGCCAATCGCCGGTAAGCTAATATGCGGCTCAATAAATTCGGTAATGCGTTCACCCATTTCCAGACGAATCAGCCCAGCACTGGCCAGTATAATGGCATCATACTGCCCGTCATCCAGCTTTTGTAAGCGAGTGTTCACATTTCCACGTAAATCTTTGATTTTTAAGTCAGGGCGCAACGCACTTAGCTGGCACTGGCGGCGCATACTGGACGTCCCTACTGTCGCACCCTGTGGTAACGATTCGAGGGTTTTATAGGTGTTAGACACAAAGGCATCCCGAGGATCTTCACGCGGGCAAATAGTCGCAAGATGCAGTCCATCGGGTAGCTCAACCGGCACGTCTTTCATTGAATGCACCGCAATATCGGCGGTTTGTTCCAAAAGGCCGGTTTCTAACTCTTTAACAAACAGGCCTTTACCGCCCACCTTGGCCAATGGCGTATCCAGGATTTTGTCGCCCTGGGTGGTCATGGTCACCAGTTCCACCGTTAAATCAGGGTGAAATTTCCTGAGTTGAGCCGAAACATAATTGGCCTGCCAGAGAGCCAGTTGGCTTTTGCGGGTAGCGATACGTATAATATTGGTCATTAATTAGTCTTTTTGAGTTAAATATTAAGGCCAACCCCGAATAAATAAAATAAAAGGGGGAACTGAGCCGGGCTGTTGCACACTAAAACACTGATAGGTGTATTGTATGGATTCAGCGAAATAATTGCGACTTTTGATTGCCAACTTGTGAGCCAAATCAGAAGCGTCATTTTAAAATAAAAAGCATTAAAACAATAGGAATTAGGTGTGTTCAAGCAAAATTTAAAACGGCCTCTGGCTGCTATGTTATCACTGTGTCTGTTAATTGGCTTTTACAGCGTTAGCACAGCACAAACAAAACCGGCTTCAAAAGTAAAAGAAGTTAAAATTACCCTGAATTTGTATCAGGATGCGCAACTGGCCCAAAAAAAAGCAGTACCCCTGGTTGTTATGTTTTCACAGGAAGGTTGCCTGTACTGTTCGATTGTTCGTGAAAACTTTTTAAAACCATTGTTAATTAATAACGAATACGACAAAAAAGTGCTTATTCGTGAATTAAAAATTGACAGTTTTGAAGACGTGCGTAATTTTGATAACAGGATGATTCCAGCCGATGAACTCGCCACCCATTAC
>JALTLP010000191.1 GCA_027001895.1 Chromatiales bacterium
ATTACCCGGATCACCCTATTCAGGAAGCAATGCTTGAAAACTTAATGCAACGCAAGCAGGAAGATGTTTCTGTTCCGGATCGTATAGCCTTACTGTTACCTTTATCCGGTACCTTTGCAAAGGCATCCGATGCCATTCGTGATGGTTTTATAGCTGCATATTATTCACAGTCAACCGAACGTAAACAGATTATAAAGATATACGACACTTCCAACCCGCAAAAAACCTTTAACGATATTTATCAGCAAGCAGTCAATGAAGGTGCACAGTATATTGTCGGCCCGTTAAAAAAACAGTCTATCCAGCAATTACTTGAGCATGACATTTTGCCGGTTCCCACTATGGCACTAAATTATATTGGCCTTGAGGCACCTCCACCAAGCAACCTTTACATGTTTGGCTTGTCACCAGAAGAAGAAGCCCGTCAGGTAGCTCAACGCACCTGGCTGGATGGTTATATCCGTGCTGCAGCTATTTATCCTTCCGGCCCCTGGGGAGAGCGGGTTTATAATGCGTTTAAAACTCAGTGGGAAGCGATTGGTGGTATCGTTGTAGGACAGCAAACCTATAACTCAACTAAACGCGATTTTTCACAACCGATTAAACAGCTACTGGAAATTAACGCCAGTCGCAAACGCTACCGTAAACTCACAACCACATTGCACCGTAAAATTAAATTTACGGCTCGACGACGACAGGATATTGATTTTATATTTCTTGCTGCCTACCCAAGACAGGCACGGCAAATTCGGCCACAAATTAAATTTTACCATGCAGCCAATATTCCTGTTTATTCTACCTCGCACGTGTTTACCGGTAACCTTAACCAGGAGCGTGACCGCGATATGGACGGCCTGATATTCGGTGATATGCCCTGGGTTCTTACCGAAAGTACTTCGCACCATGGCCTGCGTGCTGATATTGAATCACTGATCTCCAATGCCGGCCAGCGACTTCAACGACTATATGCACTGGGCATAGATGCTTTTAATATTATTCCGGCAATGAACACGCTCAGTAATTATTCCTACGAGCGTTTCGACGGCGAGACCGGCAGCCTGAGTCTGGATGAATACCGCCGGATTAAACGTCAGCTAACCTGGGTAACATTTCGTAGTGGACGCCCAAGCCTGATAAGCAACAACTAAACATTTAAATGTCTTTACTCGCAAAGGCCAGACATTTAATCAGAGGCGAGTCAGCTGAACAGCATGCCTGTGAGTTCCTGAAAGCCAGGAAGTTAAGGCTGATTGAAAAAAACTTTCGCTGTAAATTTGGTGAAATAGATATCATTATGCTGGACAAGCAAAGCCTTGTATTTGTCGAAGTACGTTACCGTAAAAACAGCGCCTTTGGCAGCGGCGCAGAAACAGTCACCCTGCAAAAACAGAAGAAACTTGTTAAAACCGCACAGTATTACCTGCAACGACATCCTGAAACCGCGCAATACGCCTGCCGCTTCGATGTTATTTCAATGTCAGCCGCTGATTATTCAAATAAAACAGAAATTGACTGGATAAAAGATGCTTTTCAAGCGTAAAATTCATTTGAACCACGATTAAATTCCGGAACCCCCTATGAGTAAAACACAAATCATCGCCAGCATTGAACAAATGTTTGACGACAGTATTGCCACCAAACAATCAGCAAAAACCGCACTGGCTGAACCCATAGCCAATGCCGTGAACTTGCTGGTTAATGCACTTAAAAGTAATAAGAAAACACTGGTATGTGGTAATGGTGGTTCTGCGGCTGACGCGCAACATTTTGCAGCCGAGCTTATTTGCCGTTTTGAAAAAGAGCGCGACTCTTTAGCGTCTATTGCCTTAACAACCGACAGTTCCATTCTTACCGCAGTATCAAACGATTACTCCTACGCCGAAGTATTTGCCAGACAGGTTGCCGGCCTGGGTCAGGCCGATGATGTGTTAATTGCCATATCAACCAGTGGCAATTCAGAGAATATAATTCGAGCCATCCATATTGCACACGAAAAACAAATGAATGTACTGGCACTTACCGGTCGGGATGGTGGCAAGATTGCAACATTATTAAAAAACAACGACGTTGAAATACGGGTTCCCAGTGAATCAACCGCCCGAACCCAGGAAGTGCATATCCTGACACTGCATTGTTTATGTGACCAGATTGATACACAGCTATTCAGCTAAGCTTGTATGACCACTAACGACTTACCAGAAACCTTTCTTAGTAAACTAAAAAGCACCGTTGCTAAAAATGCTTTTTTCAGTGACCCATCTGACTGCTATGCCTATGGCTATGACAATAGCAAACAGCACCAACTCCCTCATGCGGTTGTTTTACCTGACAACACCGAACAGGTTCAGCAGATTGTAAAGCTATGTAACGAAGCACAGGTCGCATTAACCACACGCGGTCGGGGCACCGGCACTGCAGGTGGCAGCGTGCCTTTGCGACATGGCGTGGTGCTGTCTACTGAGAATATGGCTGAAATAATCAGTATTGATCCTGATAACCGTGTCGCAACCGTACAACCAGGTGTGTTAAACCAGAGCCTTCAGGACGCACTGGCCAGTCATAAACTTTTCTGGGCACCGGATCCAACCAGCGCAGCCTTTTGCAGTATCGGTGGCAACCTGGCAGTTAATTCAGCCGGCCCCCGTGCTGTAAAATACGGTACAACCCGGGACAATGTTCTGGGTTTGAGTGCTGTTATTGGTAGCGGACATTTAATTAAAACCGGTGTCTTCACAACCAAAGGCGTTGTCGGTTATGACTTAACAAGGTTACTTGTTGGTTCTGAAGGAACACTCGCCATTATTACCGAGGCCAACCTGAAACTATTGCCTCTGCCAGACAAAAAAGCCACGCTACAAATATTTTATAAAGACATAGAATCCGCTACGCTGGCTATTACAAACATTATGGCTCAACCGGTTAGCCCCTGTGCATTGGAATTTATTGACTCAGCCTGTCTGGATATTATCAGGCAATATTCAGATATCAGTTTACCCGCCGATGCACGCGCATTACTTATGGTTGATGTTGATGGAAACGATGAAACCATTAAAACAGCGATTCACAGCATCACTCCGGCATTAAAAAACAATGGTATGGTCGAACTTAATACGGCCGAAACAGAAGCGGATAGTGAAAAAATCTGGAAAGTTCGCAAGGCTTTATCCCCTGCACTAAGAAATATCGCACCTAAAAAAATCAATGAAGACGTTGTGGTACCGGTTTCCAGAATTCCAGAACTTATTGCCGGGCTTGAAAAAATTTCACAGCAATACCAGATACCTATTGTTAATTTTGGACATGCGGGCAATGGCAACATCCATACTAATTTATTGCTTGATGAAACAAACACCGTGCAAAAAAATAATGCGCATGACTGCTTAAGCGCCGTGTTCGAACTGGTACTGGACTTAAACGGCACCCTGTCCGGAGAACATGGTGTTGGTATGGAAAAACGCGATTACGTAGGCAGGGAAATTGATGATACTACGCTAGACTTGATGCGCAGTATAAAAGCACAATTTGACCCGAATAATATTCTAAACCCGGATAAAATGTTTCCGCTGCTTAAATAAAAATTTAACCACGAAGAACACGAAGAACACGAAGAAATAAATGTAATGGATAAAAAAATTCACTGCTTAAATAAAAATTAACCACAGCAATACAGCGGACACGGCGAGAAACAGAATAAATAAACCACGAAAAAAACGAAGAAGAGATTAAGTAGAAAGGGTAAAAAAATACGCCGTTTTTCCCCCTCTCCAACCCCCCGAAATGGGGGAGGAAGTAAAATGAAAATAAATTCCCCTTCCCTTAACGAGAGGGGGTTAGGGGGAGGGCTTTTCGTTTTTTAATAATTTTAAAAATTAACCATGAAGAGTACGGCGTTTCAATTTAGCTTCTTTAAAAAATACTTTTCTTCGCGTCCTCTGCGCCCTCTGCGATTTTAAATTTACTGTATTTTTATGTTAACCACGGCAATACAACGGGCACTATAAAAATATTTGTTTAAGATTGCCACGTCACTTCGTGACTCGCAATGACAATAGTAAATTTAACTATTAAAACTAGAGGGATTTAAGTGCAAGGCAAAAAGTCAGCGAGATGACGAGTTTACTCTAGTAAATGAGGATATCGAACTGACTTTTTAACACAGCAATTCAAACAACTAAAACTGAGGGATAACGAGGGATTTAAGTGCAAGGCAAAAAGTCAGCGAGATGACGAGTTTACTTTAGTAAATGAGGATATCGAACTGACTTTTTAACACAGCAATTCAAACAACTAAAACTGAGGGATAACGAGGGATTTAAGTGCAAGGCAAAAAGTCAGCGAGATGACGAGTTTACTTTAGTAAATGAG
>JALTLP010000192.1 GCA_027001895.1 Chromatiales bacterium
GCCCAGCCGTTTTATTGATGAGTTACCAGAGGAAGATTTAAACTGGTTAGGTTCTAATTCAAAACTGAGCAAACAGGAACAAAAACAAAAAGGCCAGATGCACTTTTCAAGTTTGCGCGCACTGGTTTCCAGTAATTAATCGGCGCCGCCTCCTATTATGGCATGGCCACAGCAGGTTAATCTTTATTAGGTACATCGTACACTTCCAGTTTGTGCGGGATGTCAATCGACGCCTTGTTGTTCTTTAAGGTCACATAAAAATGGTCTTTATTGTCTTTGTTTTTTTTCACCTGCATTTGCAGGGTTAACGGCAGGTTGGCCTGGCTCAGTTCTTCAAAAGCCTCCAGCAAGCTGTGATCTTTAAAATACACATTTAAAAATAACGGTTTGGCATCGGCACGCTGCCAGACAAAATAGATAGTATCCGGTACCGCACGGCTGGGGTGCTGTGACAGTTGAACCGGATCCAGATCGATAAAATCACGCTCACCATTGCGGTAGCGGATATAACTGATACGGTTATCTTTGATTACCATATCCACAAACGCGGGTTGCCATGAGTAACGTGCTTTATGGTAACGTTCCCATAAACCCAGCGGGATGCCGTTTTTTTTCATCTTGGCAATCTGTTCGGGTTTTAGGGTGTCTTCAATTTCCAGTCGAACATATTCTTCTCGGGTATATTTTGGGTTATCATTTATTGATGCCCAGTTCCCCTCCACTTCGTTGGCATAACCAAAAAACACTTCCACCGTCCTGTCCAGGCTAGTGAGCCAAACACTAACCACCCCTCCGGGCGCAACTCCGACAACAATTTCATCATAAGTAATGTCTTCTTTATGTTTGCGGCTATAATGACCTTGCTGAAACAGCGCTAAAATTCGTGCATAGGGCAGCTCAAAGTCCCCGGAGTAAAACTTATTTTCGGTATAGGAAAAAAACGTCACGGCCAGCCGGTTCGGCAGGGCTTTTAAGTCCGGACCCACTATATGATTGGAATGCCCCATTCCCCAATCTTTATAATATAAGGTCGCACCATCGGGGATATATAAGGAATTGCCATCCGCCAGAAAAAAACTACCCGAAATAAGCTGCATGGGGTAATCAGGCGGCGCACCTTCGCTGGAGGTCCAATCAAATTTTTCCTGTTTAAAATACACTGCTGAAGATGCTGTTGAATGTGTTGTCAGGTTGTTGTTTGCCATGCTGCATGCTCCAGTAAAAAAAAAGAAAACACTCAGTTGAGTAACTCGTATCAGCTGCCGGTAGATAAACATGGCCATCAGCCTTCCAGCACCACACGACCGCGCTTGCCATTGATAAAGCGTGGGCTATGGCCGGTTTTTATGCGCGCCGAAAAATGCAGGTAGTCGTGGCGCAACTGCTTTAGCCAGGGCGCATTATTTTTAAGCCAATGCTCTGCCCTGGAAACAGGCGTACGTGCAATATACTGCTCTATTTCTTGTTTAGCTGCCATTAATGTTTCAGGAATATCCTGATCTCGCTCAAGCCTGCTTTTTAATGGCACTTTGTTTTCCCGCGCATAGCCAGCCATTAAATGCAGCGGTATCCGGCTGTATTGATTACTGATGTCTTTTTTAACCACCCGAATCCAACTGCCATCATCACTCTCATCGCCTTCATAACCTTCTTTATATTCCAGGGTAATTTCGTCCGGACGATACCAGCCCACCTCCAGCCAATGCTGGCGATCTTTTTCGGCATTTGGGTATGAATAACCAAAGTCTTCATATATTAGAAGCTGTTCACTAGCATTATCCCGATAACCGCCGCCAATATCGGAGTGTACTCCGGGCAAAAAGATTTCCTTACCCTTGCCACGCGCGCTTTTTATATTGGTGAGTGAGAAGTACTGCCGGTGTTCATCGGCCGAGGCGATTTGCACTACTTTTTGTGCGTGAACAATGGCATCGAGCTTTAAGCTACGGGTATTGGAGGCACCCAGACGGGTAATGGTTTTGAGGACGCCGTAAGTAGACACGGTGTCGTATAAACCGGCAAAACAGACCTCGACCTGATTCACCGTATAACCTTGTTCCTTTAATTTTGCCGACAACGATTCGGGCTCGCCACTTCCACTCTGGCCAAACAATGCGGCATAAATAAAACTGCGTGCGATGGCCGCACCACGGCTAAAGCCGAAGACATCAAGTGTTAATTTTTCAATAATAACATCGACATCTGAATGATTTTTTTCAATTCTGCTCACGGCCTTTTGTAACCCTTTTTTCACCCGTGCTGGAATACCACTTTTCCAAATAGCAAAGGCAAACCCGGAGGTTTGATCGGTCGCCTTGTCAATACTACCACAGCCTTCGATATAGACTTTTAAATTTAGTGCATACCCCTCTGGTGGCAGAGGATCAATATACTTATCCATCAAAACAATATTAGTATAATAGCCTTCATAGCTATTATCTTCCCCCAACTTTTTTGCGCCGTGTTGTTTGTACAAACTTTTCGCCTGCACAATGTCATCATAGCTATGTTTCTTTTTGAGCTCAGCTGCCACCTGTTTTTCTTCCTTAGTCAGGTTGGAAGGTTTAGCTGCCAGCAAGCGTTGATTAATATTGGTACGGTTATTCAAGGTACCATCAAAAAAAATACTAAAGCGAATTTTTATTTTCTTTACTTTTTCCGGTTGCTCTTTTTTTTCGCTCACTGAGCTGGCAATGGGTTCACCAATTTCCATATTTACTTCTCCTTAAAATCAATTATATATAGTCAACAAGGCTCTCACCACGCTGCCGCCCAAAGAGGAGAGCGCCGATTCACCCCTTTGGCAACCCCAACGATTTTGTACCCACCACAAGCGAATGGGGAAACCCTATTTTACAGGCTGATTTTTTCCATCACTACAGCGGCACGCTGACTGCGATCGGCAGAGGCATAAACAAGCTGTGTGTTTACAGCTCTGTTTTGCAACAAATGGATTGCCGCCACACCGATTAATACCGACCCAGTTGCTGCCCCCAGGTCCCCATAACAATCGGCAGGGTGTTCTGTTTGCACATTATTATCCAAAGCATGTCTGTTGCGCAAACAGGCTACACCGTATTCTTTTGCCCAGATATGTTCACCATTCATACTAGAATAAATCACTTTGACAGGCTCACCGGTATAGCGGGATAACGCCTGCCGGAAGGCATCGGCCAAACCATCACCGCAATAAGGTTCGTCGCTGTACATATGCCCCTGCTCTTCCCCCAACCCCGGCCGATAGAGGGCAACAACATGGTTATTAAGCTGCATGGCTTTGTGCCGATCCCGGGTTAAAAGCAAAAAACCCGCGCCTTCGCCGGCAACAAAACTATCCATACGATTTGAGACTAATAAACGCTCGTTCTCATCAAGGTAATCGATACGCGCTGTATTAATATAACTGTCACTCCCACCAAGCAAGACATAGCTTGCCCCCTTTTGATACAGGTAATCAAAAGCCTGTTGCAAACCATGAATACCGGCTGCACGACCGGTTGCTATAAAGCTCGCTGCATCGACTTTTAATGGCAATGCTTTTTGTTTCAGTAAATTCTTTAACAGCAAATCCGCTGGAATAGAATAACCCTGTTCAGCCATCTCGGGGATTGCCAGCACAACAGGGATACTTGCATCAACCGGTTGTTGATGCAACGCTTCGTGAACGGCGAATAGCGCCATGGTTAAAATACGCTCATACTGATCGCTGTAATAAGCACCTTCATCCATTTCAAAAAACAGCTCAGCTAACAATTCGTCCGGCAGACTGGCCAACGTTATGGGTTGTTGTTGCTGGTTATAAAAATCAGATACTTTGTAACCACTGATACCGGCCTTAACGGATGCCGCGTTCATGGCGGCAGTATCACCAATGGCACTTATTATTCCAATATTGGCAATATAGACTTTGTGCTGACTATCCATGATTGTACTAAAACTATCTCACTTCCCTTGATAACTTATACTATTATTTAAAAAATAAATTTGAGCCCATTCTATATCGTTAACGAAATATTACTCCCTATCAACGCCCAAAGGGTTTTGTGCCCGCGCATGCAGGTGGGGAAATTAGATTTCACCCAAACGGTAAGTATGGCTTTTGCTTTATTCTACTCCGCTTTAAAACAAGATAAAAAATATTATGCCGTGTAATAATCAATCTGTCGAGAACCCGCATCACAATCAATACACTTTCTGAGTTGATTTTATACAGAAAAAACCGCCTCTTAAAAAAGAGGCGGTTGTTACTATCAATACAAGATAAAAATTATTTGGACTTTGAAACCATATAATCTGTTACAGCTTTAATTTCATCATCACTCAGGCTAGAACCACCTTTAGGCGGCATACCTTTAAAACCACC
>JALTLP010000193.1 GCA_027001895.1 Chromatiales bacterium
TGAGCCATCCTTTTTCTGGTACACACTCATAATAGCCGGGTTATAAGCCATTGCGCCAAGTCGTTCGCTGTCGGCAACCAGCGCATTGGATGTTGCAACGCCGGCTGCGGTGTATTCGGGTAAACGAAAACCACTGGCAAAGCTGTATGATTGAAAACAAAGTAGAATTGAACTCAGGCTGGCCGTAACAAGCCGTGTTTTACGTTGTTTCATTTTGAATCCCTCCATGTGTTATAGCATCTTGTTAGTAATGCTTTATTTTATTATTTGTTAAGAATCTCACTTTAACCGGCGGGATTCAAATTTAATTTTTAGTTTGTTTTTTTAGTAAACTTTTGCGGGTTTCAGTGAATCACATCAAGCCATGTTGTGCCTGTTGTAATCCACGTCTTGAGAGTTGATGCAATTTTGTTCAAACATATAACTCAGCTTCTTAAATTTCTGTCAATTCATAGCAATATTGAAGAAATTATAATCTCAAGTGTGTGTAGCTTAACGGGGATAACCGGGTTGCTCTCTCTTTTTTTATTATTTCGAGCTTAAGCAGCAAGAAGGCTTTGTTTCATGCATTTTTAGCTGGAATAGGTTAAAATTCTGCCCACGATTAATATCGGTTGTCACCGGCTATTAAAAACTAACACTTTGATTTATTTATACTTTATGGGGCTGAAATGTTTACGAATGATATGAATATTGCTGATTTTGACGACGAACTCTGGCAGTCAATGGAAAAAGAGCGGGTGCGTCAGGAAGAGCATATCGAGCTTATTGCATCTGAAAATTATACCAGCCCCCGGGTAATGCAGGCACAAGGCTCTGTACTCACCAATAAGTACGCAGAAGGTTATCCGGCCAAACGTTATTATGGTGGTTGTGAATATGTTGATGCCGCCGAGCAACTGGCGATAGACCGAGTAAAAAAACTGTTTGGTGCTGACTATGCCAATGTTCAGCCACATTCAGGCTCACAGGCCAATGCCGCTGTTTATATGGCTTTATGCCAGGCGGGAGATACGGTGCTGGGAATGAGTCTGGCCGATGGTGGTCACTTAACGCACGGCTCTAAAGTGAGCTTTTCAGGCAAAATGTATAACGCCGTGCAGTACGGTTTAAATAATGAGACCGGTGAAATTGATTACGAACAGGTTGAAGCCCTGGCCAAAGAACATAAACCAAAGATGATCGTGGCAGGCTTTAGTGCTTATTCACGTATTGTTGACTGGCAACGTTTTCGTGATATTGCCGACAGCGTTGGTGCATACTTAATGGTGGATATGGCGCATGTTGCAGGTCTGGTTGCTGCCGGTGTTTACCCCAGTCCAGTTGGTATTGCCGATGTGGTTACTTCAACTACGCATAAAACATTACGCGGCCCGCGGGGTGGTATTATCCTCGCAAAGAAGAATGAAGAAATCGAAAAGAAATTTAACTCGGCTATCTTCCCCGGTATTCAGGGCGGTCCACTAATGCATGTAATTGCAGCTAAAGCCGTAGCTTTTAAAGAAGCGCTTGAACCGGAATTTACAACATATCAGAAGCAGGTTGTGGTGAATGCACAAGCCATGGCGAAAGTGTTAATCGAGCGCGGTTATAATATTGTTTCTAAAGGCACGGACAATCACTTATTCCTTGTTGATTTAATCAACAAGGGTATGACCGGCAAAGAAGCCGATGCCGCGTTAGGCGCAGCTAACATTACGGTAAATAAAAATTCGGTGCCAAATGATCCGCAATCTCCATTTGTTACCAGTGGCTTGCGTATTGGTACACCGGCGATTACAACGCGTGGTTTTAAAGAAGACGATGCTATTGCTTTAGCCGGCTGGATTTGTGATGTGCTGGATGATATTAGTAATCAGTCAGTGATCGATTCGGTAAAACAGAAAGTACTGGAAATTTGTAAGCGTTTACCTGTTTATAGTTAATTTAGCTGAACCACGGCGACACGGCGGACACAGCGAATAAAAAAAGCATTAGATTTTCTCTGTTTCCGCCGTGTCGATGTGATTAATAGTTGTTGAATTTATTAATCAACGAGTTTGAATGTACTGTCCATTTTGCAACGCTGAAGATACAAAAGTGATCGATTCACGTTTAACCAACGATGGTTCAAGTGTGCGTCGACGGCGTGAATGTGTCAGTTGCAGTGAGCGTTTTACCACCTTTGAAACAGCCGAACTGGTAATGCCAAAGGTGATTAAAAACAGCGGCAGACGCGAACCGTTTGACGAAGAAAAGTTAATTGCCGGTATTTCCCGTGCACTGGAAAAACGCCCGGTGGATACCAATGAGATAGAAAACAGTGTGAGTCGTATTTTAAAACGTATTCGTGCTACCGGCGAACGCGAGGTGTCCTCCACTTTAATTGGTAACTGGATAATGGATGAGTTGCGTGACATCGATCAGGTTGCCTTTGTTCGTTTTGCATCGGTTTATCGTAGCTTTGAAGATGTCAGTGCGTTTCAGGATGAAATAGAAAAATTAAAAAACGTTCCTTCACCGGAAGACAAGCGAAAACAACAGTCATTGCTACCCGATGACGAAAACCAGTCGGTAAAAAAAGGCCGGGATAAATAACAATGTTCACTGCTTACGATTATGAATTTATGTCACGCGCTATTCGTCTGGCAAAAAAAGGCATGGCGACGACCCGACCTAATCCGCGTGTGGGTTGTGTTATAACGCAGGACAATTGCATTGTAGGCGAAGGCTGGCATAAAAAAGCCGGTGAAGCCCATGCAGAAATCAATGCCTTGCTACAGGCAGGGGAGCAGGCAAAAGGTGCTACCGTCTATGTCACGTTGGAGCCTTGCAGTCATACAGGTAAAACCCCGCCTTGTGCAGACCGACTGATTGAAGCCGGTGTTGCCCGAGTGGTTGCAGCCATGCAGGACCCACACGATAAAGTAGCCGGGCAGGGTTTTAAAAAACTGGAAGATGCCGGTATTGAAGTCGATGTTGGTTTGCTCGAACAACAGGCGCGTGAATTTAATCCAGGTTTTATAAAACGTATGGAACAGGATTTGCCATTGGTCAGGGTTAAAATGGCAATGAGCCTTGATGGTCGCACTGCAATGGCCTCGGGTGAAAGCAAATGGATAACATCCGAAGCGGCGCGTAACGATGTACAGCAATGGCGGGCTTGTAGCTGCGCCATGTTAACCGGTATTGGTACTGTGCTGGCCGATGATCCTTCCTTAACCGTGCGCATATCGCAGCTAAACCAGAACCAACCACTAAGAGTCATCCTTGATGGTGAGTTACAAATTACCCCACAGGCGCGTTTATTCAACCAACCGGGCGATGTGCTTGTCTTTACCCAGCTTAAAAATGCAAAAAAGATTGCCGAGCTTGAAAACCAGGGGATTCATGTAAAGTGCGTGGGGAATACCGAGCAGGGCTTGAATCTGGAACAGGTATTACAGCATCTGGCCAGCCTGGAAATTAATGAAGTCATGGTCGAGGCCGGCTCACAGTTGGCCGGTAGTTTTATTGCTGCCGGGCTGGTCGACCAGCTTATTGTCTATATGGCCCCCGTGTTAATGGGCAACCAGGCTAAGGGGCTGTTTAATTTGCCATTTATTAACAAAATGAGTGACAAAATCCAGTTGAATATTGAAGATATTCGCCAAATTGGCGAAGATATTCGAATTATTGCGACACTCTCCTGACATACCTTATATAATAGTCCGTTATGTTTACTGGAATCATACAGGCCAGGGGCCGGATAAAAGCCGTTGTTCCCACCGGGGACGATATGCGGTTGCGCGTCGAAACCGGCAAGCTCGATTTAGGGGATGTGGCATTGGGTGACAGTATTGCAGTTAATGGTGTTTGTCTGACCGCGGTGGAATTGCCTGGCGATGGTTTCTGGGCCGATGTGTCCGGCGAAACGCTGGCACATACCACTATGAATTCGCTAAAACCGGGCAGCGTTGTTAATCTTGAAAAGGCGTTAACTCCAACCACAAGACTGGGTGGTCATCTGGTAAGTGGTCATGTTGATGGTGTGGGTGAAGTGGTTTCGCGTTCAGTTGCCGGGCGTTCTGAACAGTTTAAAATTAAGGCACCGGATGAACTGGCAAAGTATATAGCAAAGAAAGGTTCAATTTGTGTCGAAGGCATCAGCCTGACCGTTAACGAAGTGAAAGGTGCGGTTTTTTCGCTTAATATTGTACCACACACACTGGAAGAAACATCGTTGCAGCAAATAAACAAGGGTGCAAAGGTGAATCTGGAAGTCGATCTTATTGCACGCTATTTAGAACGGTTAGTACTCGGTGAACAGGCGGCTAAAGCCGGTTCAGATCTCAGCATGGAATTTTTAGCACAACACGGGTTTATAAAGTAATTAACATGGCATTAAACACAACGAAAGAACTTATTGAAGATTTTCGTCAGGGCAAGATGGTTATCCTGATGGATGATGAAGATCGCGAGAACGAAGGTGACTTAATCATCGCGGCCAACATGGTACAGGCAGAGGATATTAATTTTATGGCCAGGTTTGGGCGTGGTCTAATTTGCCTGACCTTAACGGAACAGCGTTGTGAACAATTAAATTTACCGCTGATGGTTACCGACAACAACGAAGCCCACGCAACTAATTTTACTGTTTCAATTGAAGCTGCTAAAGGAGTCACAACGGGTATATCTGCTGCAGACAGGGCGGTAACCGTACAGGCTGCTGTGGCAGAAAATGCAAAACCATCCGACATTGTACAACCCGGTCATATATTCCCGTTAATGGCGCAACCGGGTGGCGTGCTCACCCGTGCCGGTCATACTGAAGCCGGTTGTGATCTGGCAAGACTTGCAGGCAAAGAGCCGGCTGCCGTGATTGTTGAAATACTTAACGAAGATGGCTCCATGGCTCGTCGTCCGGATTTAGAACTGTTTGCCAAAGAGCATAATTTAAAAATTGGCACCATAGCCGATTTAATTGAATACCGTTTACATAATGAAAAAAGTGTTGTGCATGTTGCTGAATCAAGTTTGCCAACCGAGTTTGGTAACTTCCAGTTACATGCTTTTCGCAATGCTCATGATGGTAGCGCACACCTCGCACTGGTTAAAGGTGAAATCGACTCAGACAAACCGGTATTGGTACGTGTACATGTAGAAAACAGTATTTGTGATTTCTTTGCAAGTAAACGTGCCGATTGTGGCTGGCCATTGCATGACGCGATGAAGCGGGTTGCAGAAGAAGGAACCGGTGTTGTTGTTATCCTGCGACCGGGGAATGATGAGTCTATCTTTAGCCAGGTATCAAGATACAGCAAGGAAGATAACAATGAAGATATTCCGCATGTTGAACATAAGGATGATTTAAGAACATTTGGCGTAGGCGCACAGATATTGGCTGAACTGGGTGTTCGCCATATGCGGGTACTGAGTGCACCGAAGAAGATGCATGCTTTATCTGGTTTCGGTCTGGATGTCGTCGAATATGTTCAAGATTAGGACGAATAATGTGGGCTTATATAACTGTGTTAAACTCTCATCGAAAATGCTCATTCACTACGTGTGAACTGCGCGTTTCTCTTCGAGTTTGTCTTGTTATATAAGCCCGCATTATCCGTGTAAGATTTATATTAAGTTTAGATGCTTTGAAAATTAAGGAACAGAAGTATGAATACAAAAACAATTGAAGGTGGTCTGGTTATAAATGGCGCACGCTTTGGTATTGCGGTTGCGCGCTTTAACAGCTTTGTTGTTGAAAGTTTACTGGACGGTGCAGTTGATACCTTAAAACGTCACGGTGCAAGTGAAGCGGATATCGAAGTGGTACGTGTTCCCGGTGCCTTTGAACTACCATTGGCGATTCAGCGTATGGCAAAAAAAGGTCAGTACGATGCAATAATTGCACTCGGTGCAGTCATTCGTGGTGGTACGCCACACTTCGACTATGTTGCTGGTGAATGTGTTAAAGGTATGTCACAGGTTTCCTTGCAGGCCGATATTCCTGTTTCTTTTGGCGTGTTAACCGTTGATACTATCGAGCAGGCGATTGAACGCTCGGGCACTAAGGCTGGCAATAAAGGTGCAGAAGCAACTTTGTCGGCTATTGAAATGGTTAATCTTTTGAAAGAAATAGGTTAAACATTCAATGAAAGTAAGTGCTCGCAGTCGTGCAAGACAACTGGCCGTTCAGGGTTTATACGAATGGCATTTAAGTGGTAATAGTATTGATGATATTGCGCGGCAATGTCTCGATGCCAAGCGTGGTAAAAATCTGGATGAAAAGTACTTTGAAGAATTAATTTTTAAAGTTGCTTCTATGGCTGAGAAACTGAATGAGACTCTTGTTCCGTTTTTAAGTCGGGATATGAGTGAAATCGATCCAGTTGAACGTGCTGTTTTGCAATTAGGGGCTTACGAGTTAACTGAAAAAACGGATATCCCCTACAAGGTTATTATTAACGAAGCAATTGAACTGGCTAAAACATTTGGTGCAGAACAAAGCCATAAGTTTGTTAACGGTATCCTGGATAAGGTTGCTGAAAAATTCAGAGCCGTTGAATTTAACAGCCAGGCCCGATCTAAATAAGCACCAGGCTCAACAGATAACATAAAGCATATAAATATAAAAACAACACAACCATGCCCTTATCTGAATTTGATGTTATTAAAAACTATTTTTCTAACATTACAAGTTCAGCGCAAAAATCCGATATTTCTCTTGCCATAGGTGACGATGCGGCCGTGGTTTCGCTACCAGCCGAAAAAGAACTGCTGGTGTGCACCGATACACTTAATGTGGGTATTCATTTCCCCGAAAAAACAAGTGCGGCAGATATTGCCTATAAAGCCCTGGCGGTTAATTTAAGTGATATTGCGGCAATGGGTGGCGAACCAAAATGGTTTACTCTTAATATTTCGTTACCAGAAATAAGCGAAAGCTGGCTGCAAGAGTTTTCTCAGTCGCTGGCAGAACTGGCTGCCAGGTATAAGCTGGTTTTAATTGGTGGTGATACCACACGGGGGCCGCTAAGTATAAGCATTACCCTGGCCGGGCATGTGCAGAAGAACAAGGCGCTGACCAGATCAGGCGCACAGGCAGGCGACAAGGTTTATCTCAGTCACTGCACGGGTGAAGCAGCCTGTGGGCTGGATATTATTTTAAATAATAAAAGTATCAAAAAAGATAAAGAATATTTTATCAAACAGCTTAACCGGCCTGAGCCAAGGGTTGAGTTGGGACTAAAACTACAGGGCATAGCCAATGCCTGTATTGATGTGTCAGATGGTTTGCTGGCAGATGTTACACATATTGCCGCGGCCAGTAACAAGGGTATAAATATTTTTCTGGACTCTTTGCCATTGCCTGCAATAGACGATATTGAACAGGCACAGCGATATGCCTTAAGCGGTGGCGATGATTATGAGCTTGTTTTTACTGTCGCAGATAAAAATACCGGCTTACTACAAAGTTTACAAAAACAACTGGATATTAAGTTACACTGTATTGGTGAAGTTATAACTGAAGCTGGCGTGCAAGTGCTGGACAAAGAAAAAAATAATGTTGCGATAACAAAAACAGGTTATCAGCATTTTAGTAAATAAGGCAGAAATAAATTATGGGCGCAATAAAAAAACCAACAGCAAAGATGTTACTCAACCCGGTTCATGCAATCAGTATGGGATTTGGTTCCGGTTTGTCACCTTTTGCACCGGGTACAGCAGGAACACTGGCGGCTATTCCTCTTTATCTTTTTGCCGCGCATACTATTCCCTGGTCTATAAGCCATCCGCAATCTTTTATTATGCTTATTGTAGCGATGATTATTCTGGGCTCGGTATGTGCACACTATACGGGTAAGGAACTCGGTGTCACCGATCACGGTGCCATAGTCTGGGATGAAGTGGTTGGCTATTTTATTACAATGTTTGTGCTACCTTATGCGGCTATGTCCTGGTTAGAAATTGCCTTATGGTGTCTTTTTGGTTTCTTTGTATTCCGTTTCTTTGATATCTTCAAACCCTGGCCGGCCAGTTGGGTTGATAAAAATATAAAAAATGGTTTTGGTGTTGTACTGGATGATGCTATAGCGGGTGTGTTCTCTGCCGTTGTAGTTTATTTTACGATTAATTTCTTTGGAGGCTAGCATGTTATTTATGCGAAAAATAATGGTTTTAGTTGCTTTGCTTATTTCAGCTACTGCTTTAGCAAATGAGGTTCAGATAAAGAAAGTAGAAATACGGGGTAACAATACGGAAGACAACTGGACTTTTCATGTGACTTTAAAGCATAACGATAGTGGTTGGGACCATTATGCAGATGCGTGGCAAGTGGTTGATGAAAATGGAAAAGTTCTGGCAAAACGTGTTTTATATCACCCTCATGAGCATGAACAGCCCTTTACCCGCAGTTTATCGGGTGTAAAGTTGAAAGGAAATGCTATTATTTATGTTGAGGCACATGACAAGGTACATGGCTGGAGTAAAGACCGGGTTAAGATTGACTTTGATTTTGTAGAAGGTGATCGCTATCGTATTGGTTTTTATGAGAATTAGTTAAACAGGTTTTATCAAAAACTCGGGTAGCGGTATATGTGGATCAGGAATTTTTATATAAAATTTTTTATTCTATCCCTGATAGCATTAACAAATTTTGGTTTTGCAGCGCGCCCATCTTTTGCAGTAGATGTGGTTGTAATGGCAATTTTTGGTGATATGGCCATTTTAAAAGTTGATGGAGCAAAGCATAAATTAAAAGTCGGTGATAAAACCCCCGAAGGTATTCAGCTTACCGAAATCGATTACGATACGGTGATATTAAAAAATGGTAATAAAAAATCCCGCCATAAACTCGGTGGTCATGCCAGCTTTGGGCGTTTAGGTGGTCGCAACGATAAAAACCTGAAGAATGCCGTTGCGAAAATATGGCCACAGGGTGATATGTATATCACCACGGGTTCAATAAATAAATTTTCTGTTAGGTTTATGGTTGATACCGGCGCAACCTGGGTTGCCATGAGTACGGCTGACGCTAAACGAATTGGAATAAACTATTATCGGGGTACGACCGGCTATGCAGGAACGGCAAGTGGCACAACGAAAATCTACAAGGTCAACCTGGATACGGTTAAGGTTGGTAATATCGTACTGCATAATGTAGCTGCGGCGGTTATTCCTCGTTTGAGTGGACCTATTCTTCTGGGTAACTCATTTTTAAAGCGTGTGGAAATACAGCGTAGCAAACGGGTTATGATTTTAAAGAAAAAGTTTTAATATTTTTCACTACCTCTGTCATCACGAGCGCCTGGTGGAGGGAATTTAAAAATTCGCATATACGCCCGCAATGACAGGATGGTGAGTTATTTAAAAGAAAATTAAAGGGTGAAGGTTCAGTTTGCCTCAAAAAAAACTATTTTGTTCTTTCAATTAACGCATAGGCTGAATGGTTGTGAATCGATTCAAAGTTTTCTGACTCAACCACGTAAGAGGATATGCGATCTTCAGCGTTAAGTTGTGCTGCAACATCGCGTACCATGTCTTCAACAAACTTGGGGTTGTCGTAAGCACGTTCGGTTACAATTTTTTCGTCTGGACGTTTTAACAAACCATAGAGTTCGCAAGAAGCCTGTTTTTCGACCAGGTCAATCAGTTCTTCTATCCAGATAAACTCTTTTATCTTTGCAGTAACCGTAACATGCGAGCGTTGATTATGTGCCCCGTACTCGGATATTTTCTTGGAACAAGGGCAAAGTGAAGTAACCGGCACAACAATTTTTATTTTTAGTTCGGTCACGCCATCATGTACTTCGCCGATAAAAGTCACTTCATAGTCCAGCAGGCTTTTTACGCCGGATGCCGGTGCTGTTTTATTTACAAAGTAGGGGAACGACATTTCAATATGGCCAGATTTAGCTTCAAGCCGCTCAGCCATTTCTACCAGCATCTCTTTAAATGATTTAACGGAGATTTCACGCTCATGGTTGTTGAGTATTTCAACAAAGCGCGACATATGTGTGCCTTTAAAGTCGTGCGGTAAATTCACGTACATATTAAAGTTAGCAACGGTATGTTGTTCGCCTTCACTGCGGTCACGTACTCTTATTGGGTGACGAATATCTTTTATACCGACCTTGTTAATCGGTATATGGCGGGTATCTTTGCTATTTTGTACGTCTGCAATAACAGCCTTACTCATTTTAATCTTCCTCGGTATAACTGACACAGGCGCGTTCGGTTTCCCATATAGTGACATTTTGTACTGCCACACGCGCATCGTTAATTTCATTACTTAATTGTTTGTAAAAATAGGCTGCCAGGTTTTCTGCAGTGGGATTCAGTTTATCGAACGGTGGAATATCGTTTAAGTTACGATGGTCCAGTTGTTCGATAAGGTTTTTTGTCGCTGCTTTGATATCACTAAAATCAATCCCCATGCCTATTGAATTAAGCGTTTTACAGCTGACATTGACTTCGACTTTCCAGTTATGGCCGTGTAAACGATTACAGGGCCCGTCATATTCACGGAGGAAATGCGCCGCAGAAAAATCGGTCAGGATTTTCATAGTGTAACAGGAAGTCATAATAATTTCTTGAGTAATAAAGTTGGGTATTCGGTTTGATTCGTCAGCGGAAAGTTCTACAAGTGAGGCAACGATAAATCAGGCTAAACTTAGATGCTTTTCGTGCTGTTGATGTTTAAAAAAGTGCTCAATTTGCGCGATTATATCAGAGCTGGAGAGTTTTGCCTCGCTTAAAACTTCATCGCGGCTGCCATGCGCCTGAAATTTATCAGGTAGCCCCAGATTCAATACGGGAATATTGCGGTTATGCGCGAGTAAGCATTCATTAACCGCACTGCCGGCACCGCCCACTACGGTATTGTCTTCAATGGTGACTATCAGTTGGTGTGAATCAGCCATTTTCAAAATGATTTCTTCATCCAGCGGTTTGATAAAACGCATATTGGTCAGGCTGGCATTGAGCACATCGGCCGCAGTGGTGGCTGCACCAAGCAGAGCACCAAACGACAAGATAGCGATGGATTCACCCTGGCGTAAGGTTTGTGCTTTGCCGAGTGGAATGGCCGTCATTTGTTTTTCGACTTTAATACCCATGCCTGTGCCACGTGGGTAGCGTACCGCGCAAGGGCCATTATGCTGATAGCCGGTATAAAGCATCTGGCGACATTCATTTTCGTCAGATGCAGCCATGACCACCATGTTCGGGATGCAGCGTAAGAAACTCAGGTCAAAACTACCGGCATGGGTTGAACCATCGGGGCCAACCACGCCGGCACGGTCAATCGCAAACAACACGGGTAGATTCTGTAACGCAACATCGTGGATAAGCTGGTCATAGCCACGTTGTAAAAAGGTTGAATATATCGCCACAACCGGATGCACGCCTTCGCAGGCCAGCCCGGCTGCAAAAGTCACTGCGTGTTGCTCGGCAATGCCAACATCAAAGTAGCGCTCCGGGAATTGCTCGGCAAACTTCACCAACCCGGAGCCTTCGCGCATTGCCGGGGTAATGGCGGTAAGTTTGCTGTCCTGCTCGGCCATGTCACAAATCCAGTCACCGAAAACCTCGGTATACGTTGGGCCACTGGCCGGTTTGGTTTCGAGTTTGCCGGATTCAACGTTAAATTTGCCTACACCGTGGTAGGAGCAAGGGTTATCTTCGGCGGGTTGGTAGCCTTTGCCTTTTTTGGTCACGATATGTAAAAACTGCGGGCCTTTAAGGTTTTTAAGGTTTTTAAGCGTACTGACCAGGGTATCAATATCGTGGCCATCGATTGGGCCAATATAGTTAAAGCCGAGTTCTTCGAACAAGGTGCCGGGGACTACCATGCCCTTCATATGTTCTTCGGTGCGACGCGCCAGCTCCCAGACACTTGGCATGGCACTGAGGACTTTTTTACTGCCCTGTTTCATGCCAGCATAAACTTTGCTTGATAGCACCCGGGCAAAGTAGTTGGACATCGCCCCTACGTTAGGCGAAATCGACATATCGTTGTCGTTTAAAATAACCAGCAGGTTGGCATCGAGGTCGCCGGCATGATTAAGGGCTTCAAAGGCCATTCCTGCCGTGAGCGCACCGTCACCAATAATGGCAGTAACATGGCGATTTTCACCGGTTTGCCTGGCGGCGATTGCCATGCCCAATGCTGCACTGATTGATGTGCTGGAATGGCCTACGCCGAAGGTATCATAGGCACTTTCGTCCCGTTTTGGAAAGCCGCTCAGGCCGCCTTTCTGACGTAAACCTGACATCTGCTTACGCCTGCCGGTGAGGATTTTATGTGGGTAACTTTGGTGACCCACATCCCATACCAGGCGGTCATTGGGGGTGTCAAAAATATAGTGCAGAGCCACAGTCAGTTCTACTGTGCCCAGACCGGAAGACAGGTGGCCGCCGGTTTCGCTAACGCACTGAATCAGAAAATCTCTAAGTTCATCAGATACCTGGCGCAGTTGTTCGGGCTTTAATACACGTAAATCCTGTGGATACTCGATGGTATCTAATAGTGGTGTTGAGGATTCTGAATTCATTTGTGTATGCCGAGGTATCGAGTTAAATATTGTTCACTGTAATAAAAGGATCATGCGTTGTTTACAGGGTTTATGCAAGCAAACTTCGGCTTGACAGCCTGTTTAATTGGCCATTTCGTTAATAGTCTCGTCCAATAATGTAAGCAGACAATTCGCGCAGAATATTGGCCGAATCACCGAATATCTGCAGATGTGAAATGGCATCTTCGTGCAGTTGCAGCGCCAGCTTGCGGGATTCTTCCAGGCCTAAAATAGCCGGGTAGGTGGGTTTGTTGAGCGCAGCATCGGCCCCCTGGGTTTTGCCGAGTTTTTCGGTGGGGGCTTCAATATCCAGAATATCGTCCTGCACCTGAAACGCCAGACCCACACATTTACCGTAATGATCCAGTGCTTCAAGCTGGGCCGGAGTCACCGCCGGTTGGCACAGAGCACCGAGCTTAACGCTGGCACGAATCAGGGCACCGGTTTTGTGGATATGCATATTCTCAAGTTCAGCGATATTCAGTTTTTTACCCACTGCTTCCAGATCGATAGCCTGACCGCCAGCCATACCACGAGAACCACTGGCCTCGGCAAGAATTTCTATCATTTGTAATACATTTTTATCCGGTAAATGTGAGGATAAATGGGTTAATAACTGGAAAGCGAGTGGTTGCAAGGCATCGCCAGCGAGTATTGCCATTGCTTCACCATAACGAATATGGCAGGTTGGCTGGCCACGGCGCAGATCATCGTCATCCATAGCGGGCAGATCATCATGGATAAGTGAATAAGCGTGGATCATTTCAACCGCACAGGCTGGCTTATCCAGTATGGATTGTTTCGCTGCAAGGCATTGACCAACGGCATAAACCAGTACCGGGCGAATACGTTTGCCACCCAACAGTACCGAACTGCGCATTGCCTGGTGCAGGGTAGATGGCTGGATATTATCGGCGGGCAGGTTTTTATCGAGTAAATTATTAACCCGTTGTTGCCAGCCAGACATCGCCTGGCCCAGGCTGGTATTGGTTGATACTACTTCAATGGACATAGTGCTTAGTCTTCTTCGAAATCGACAAGCTCGGCCTGTTCCGATTTACTCATCAGAATTTTTACTTTTTGCTCGGCATCTTTTAGTGCGGTTTGGCACTGGCGGGTCAGTTCAACGCCACGTTCAAACTGTTTTAGCGATTCTTCCAGCGATATATCACCTTGTTCCATGGTTTCGACAAGGTTTTCCAGTTCAGCCAGTGCTTTTTCGAAGTCGAGCGATTTGGATTTCTTAGTGGTTGATTTTTTTGATGTTTTCTTTGGCATGCGCAGTATTTTACCAAGAAATTGGCAACAATTCCTGTTTCAATTGAATAAATATTAAAATTCGGCAGGCAGGCATTGAAGCCGATATTTTACTCAGCCGCCAAACCAGAAAATTATAACTGTTGCAAAAAGTATGTAAGAATGGGAAAAAAATTACAAAAAGGTTACAGCTATTAATTCGTCTGCCCCCAATATCATTGCCCGTCCTGAGCATAATATTTCGCGTAAGGACTTGTCTAAAGGTGCATTAAAAGTTTTATACACCTTAAAAGATGCGGGTTACGAAGCTTACCTGGTGGGTGGTTGTGTGCGTGATTTATTGCTGGGCCTGCATCCTAAAGATTTTGACGTAGCCACCAACGCAACACCGGAACAGGTGAAAGCCCTGTTTAAAAATGGCCGCATCATTGGTCGTCGTTTCCAGATTGTGCATGTGCGTTTTGGTCGAGAAATTATCGAAGTTACTACCTTTCGTGGCCCGCATGAAGATGCAACAGAACATGCAACAGATGAAGGAATGTTATTACGTGATAATGTTTATGGCACACTCGAACAGGATGCCTGGCGGCGCGACTTTACCATTAATGCCCTGTACTACACGGTAAAAGATTTTTCGATTGTTGACTATACTGGCGGTATTAACGACCTTAAATCCAGAACCATTCGAATGATTGGTGAACCTTCAGTGCGTTTTAAGGAAGATCCGGTGCGTATGCTTCGGGCGATTCGCTTTGCCGCCAAGCTAAACTTCCATATCCAGCATGACGATGAAGTTTCAATTAAAAACGCACTGGACGAAAACTTTCATCTGCTCGATGCGGTTTCTTCGGCGCGACTGTTTGATGAAGTTTTAAAATTATTTATGGGCGGCTACGCAACGGCTGTGTATGAGCTGCTGTTAAAAGAAAATATGTATCAGCAGTTGTTTCCTTTTAGCAAGGCTGCGCAAAGCGAGTTTTATTCCGAGTTTGTCAGGCAGGGTTTAAAAAATACCGACTTACGTATTCAGCAGGAAAAACCGGTGACACCGGCATTTTTATTTGCGGTATTACTTTGGCCAGAGGTAGAAACCCGGACGAAACAAATTTTACAACATGAAAAATCTGTCTTTCAAGCAATAAACCTTGCCGGTCATGAAGTTGCCGAAGAAGTGAATCAGCATATTACGATCCCCAAACGTTTTCGCTATATGATGTATGACATGTGGGCCTTGCAGGTGCGCCTGCCGAACCGGGGTGGCAAACGTGCCTATAAAACGCTGGACCATAAACGCTTTAGAGCCGGCTACGACTTTTTATTGTTAAGAAGTCAGGTGAGTCAAAAGTTTGAAAACAGTAATGACTTAAACGGTTTTAACAACGAAGTGCTGGCTTCGTTAAGCACATGGTGGACAAACTTCCAGGCCGAATCGGATGCCGGTAAAAAATTAATGCTAAAAGAATTACCGGGCAAGCCAAAGCATAAAAAAAGAAAGTAAAGTTGTACCCGGATTTTATGAGTTTACATACTGTTTATATAGGTCTTGGCAGTAATCTGGATAATCCTTTAAACCAGGTAAAGACGGCAATACAGGAGTTGGCAAACTATAAAGATATTTCGTTGTTAGCGGTTTCCAGAATTTATAAAAGTAAGCCATTAGATGTTAGTGGTGAACACTCAGAAACCGTTCAGCCAGACTACATTAATGCGGCTGCTAAAATTAA
>JALTLP010000194.1 GCA_027001895.1 Chromatiales bacterium
TCTATTACCATTAAAGGTTGTTTTGCGCCAGGCTGTAACAGGTTAAATGCTGCAACCAGGGCAACCCATCGGTCTGCTCCCAATAAAGCAGGATTCTGATAACCACAGCTCACACCATAAGCCGTTGCCGCTGTTTTTACCTGTATAACCTCTGTTGCAAACGCTGTATTTAAATCAGCTAGCAGTTTGCGGGTAGTATTATCATCCACAACGCTGACCAGGATGATCTTCGTAAGTGTATCCGGTTGGTTTGGGTTAAACCTGATTATTGAATCGACCAATGCAGATGTTTCGCAGCGAGTAACAACAGAATATTGTTGCGATGTATAAAACACAAACTTGCTAAAGGAATTGCCTGTATCAATCAGTAAATAGTTCATTTTTTACGAACACTGACATCGCCGGAATACAGTGCTGTTATCCTGTTATCCTGTTCCACCAGTAATGCACCCTGGTTATTAACCCCCCGGGCAATCGCCGTTGTAACCCCCTGATGATTTTCGATGCTAATCTCCCTGTTGGCCAACAAGTCTAATGTTTGCCATTGTTCAACAAAAGCAGCAAAACCCTGCTTATTAAACTGCTCAAGTGCTGCCACCAGTTCATTTAATATTTGTGCGACCAGCTCGTTACGATTAACTTTACTTTTAAGTATTGTTTGCATGTCGACCCATTGTTGATCAATTTTTTCTGCTTCAGCTGGCGGCATATTCACATTAATCCCCATGCCAATAACGGCCTGGCAAGGACTGTTTAATTCACCACGCAATTCCAGTAATACACCGGCCAGCTTGCGATTATCTACATAGACATCATTCGGCCATTTTAACATAACCTGACCAACTCCCGCCTTTTTCAGGGCTCGCGCAATACTAATGGCAACAATCAGACTCAGGCCGGCGACTTCTGCCATTGATATATCAAAATGCCATAACAGGGACATATAAATATTACTGGCAAAAGGCGAAACCCATTCCTTGCCCCGCCGTCCCCGCCCCTGAGTTTGCATCTCAGCAAGCACAAGCCGGTTTTGCCTCTGACTTTCAGTCGCCGACTCCAGCAGAAATTGATTGGTTGACGGGCAACTAACCAGTATTTCGATATCATAAATTTTTTGTAAAATAGCGCCGCTTACATGCTGCTCTATCTTACGCCGGTTCAGCACACTTAGCGCTTGTTGTAATCTGTAACCCTTGCCTGATGCGCTTGAAATTTTAAGTGGCAGTATCGTATTGAGCTTCTGCACTTGCTTCCAGATAGCTGTGCGACTTACCCCAAAGTTTTCAGCCAGCTCTTCACCGGAATGAAATTCGGCATCACTTAAGCATTCTAAAATTCTTAATAATTCGACCATATCTGTAATATTGTACCTAAATTGTTCATTTATTTATTAATTTAATTGTAATCACGCATTGATTGGCTAAACTTATCTGTCAATCAGGTGCTTAAAAATAAAAAATTTCTTCTATGCTTAAAATTCTGTTCTCGATACTGGGTCTTTTCATCACCAGCTGTCACTTATCTGCAAATGAAATCACCCTGAACACCACCGGTAAACCACCACTCAATGCCCCCGACCTGAACGGATTTATGGATCTTGTATCAAAAGAAGCTTTTAAGCGTATTGGCTATACCCTTAAAACCATCCAGTTGCCAGCAGAACGCGGCCTGAAAAATGTTAATGCAGGAATTGAAGATGGAGAAATGAGCCGAATCAAAGGACTCGACAAACTCTACCCAAATTTAATACGGGTTCCGGAAAAAATTATGAATTGGCAATTTGTAGCCTTTAGCCAAAGCCCGATAAACCTGCAAAAGGGCTGGAAAAGCCTGGAAAATAATTCTGTAGGTTTTATTAATGGTTGGAAGATTCTTGAAAAAAATGTTCCGGCAAAGGCAGATATTACAAAGGTAAGAACCCCCAACCAGTTATTCACCATTTTGCATAAAAAAAGAGTCGACATTATTCTTTATGAAAGATGGGGTGGGCTGTTACATATAAGAAATCATAATCAGAAAAACGTTATACTGCTCTCGCCACCCCTGGCAGAAAAACAGATGTTTATATACCTGCACAAAAAACATAAAAAACTTGTTCCTTTACTTGCAAAGGCTTTAAAGCAAATGAAAGCAGACGGCACCTATAATAAAATTTTCACAAAAATACTGAAACCGTTGGAATAACACGGGCTGTATCCAATGAAAACTGCTTCTTTTGGTAAAAAAAATTCGATTTCGAGACGACTTCTTGTTGCAGTGATTCTGATGAGTACAGCAATGACTATCCTCACAAGTGCATACCAACTAAACAGCAACTACCAACGTTATATCAATGACCTGAACATTCGGTTTGATGAAATCAGGAAGGTTCATCTTAAAAACCTTTCTGAGCGTCTCTGGACAGCGGATATCGATGCTTTAAATACTAATATGAAAGAAATTTCGATACTGCCGGATATTCAATACATGGAAATCAGGGAAAATGGCCAGGTTATATCCCGTAATGGCACACCACAAAAAAACAACACAATTACAAAAACATTTCCGATGACACACATGCATAAAGGAAAACCCGTTACCATTGGCACATTGACGGTACAGGCAACGCTTGATAATGCCTACAAACAGGTACTTAATCAGATACTCGACATAGTTACCAGTAACGCGGTAAAAACTTTTTTTCTCGCCGGTTTTATCCTGTTAATTTTTAATCACCTGATTACCCGCCATCTTGAACACATGGCGGACTATGCAGAAAACCTTGATATATCCAGACTTGATCAAAAACTTGAACTTGACCGCAAGGTTAATCCAAATAAAGAACCGGATGAAATTCAGGTACTGGTCAACGCCTTTTCCTCCATGCAGGAGAACCTTGCACGTTCCATTGCCAAATTAAAAGAAAGCGAATCCCACTACAGACAACTTGTAGAAACAACAACTGCAATACCCTGGGAACTGGATTTATCAAACTGGCAGTTCACCTACGTAGGCCCACAAGCTGAACAGGTTCTCGGCTTTCCGGTTAGCGACTGGTATAAAGATAAATTTTGGCAATCGCATCTTCATCCTGATGATCGTGAGGCTGCTGAAACATTCTGTCTACAATCTTCAGCCAGGGGTAAGGATTATGATTTTGAATACCGAATGCTAACCGCTGATGGACGCACGATCTGGATATTTGACGATGTGAAAATTATTTACAAAGATAACATCCCCGTTGCTCTGCAAGGTTATATGTTTGATATCACCGAACGTAAGAATGCCGAACTCGAATTAGATAAACACCGAAACCACCTTGAACAGTTGGTTAATGAAAGAACCACTGAACTTCTTGCTATTAACAAAGAACTCGAAGCATTTGCCTATTCTGTTTCACATGACCTGCGCGCACCACTACGTGGGATTGATGGCTTTAGCCAGATTCTAATTGAGGACAATACCGGCAAACTTGATGAAATCAGTATTGAGTACCTGTATCGAATAAGAAAATCAGCCCAGCTAATGGGGCAAATCATCAATGACCTGTTATTGCTTTCTCGTGTAACACGCCAGGAACTTGAAATTAAAACGGTTAACATCAGTAAAATTGCAAATCAATCCATCAACCGCTTGCGTGAAGGCACCGACCGTAATGTAGATGTTGAAATAGAAGAAGGTTTGACTGCCGAGGCAGATGAAAATCTGGTCCCCATTGTTATTGAAAACCTTATTGGCAACGCCTGGAAATATACTAAAAAAGAATCGCAAGCCCGCATTGAAATTGGCAAGACAGACAAAAACGGCCAGAGCTATTTTTATGTAAAAGACAATGGCATCGGCTTTAAAATGGAATACGTTGAAAAAATCTTTGAGCCTTTCCAGCGTTTGCACAGCCAGGACCAATTTGACGGAACAGGCATTGGCCTGGCAACCGTTGCTCGTGCAATACAACGACAAGGTGGAGACATTATTACCGAATCCAGCCCGGATAATGGCGCCACTTTTTATTTTCGATTTTCGTAAAATTCAACATCATACACAACATGCAAAATAAAGCCTGACCATAGCAAAAATCACACTTTTGCCGCGACCCATCGAAGATGGATGCGGTACTCATAGCGAACCCGACAGGGTTCTATAAGTGAGATGTACATTCGCTGTCTTTGAAAGTGTAATACCGCATAAGAAATCCTGGGCGAAATACGAAGTGTTTCATGCCAGTGACTTGATGAAACGCCGAAGGCGGTTGGTCAGACATGGGACATGTGGGTTACTTGCAATGAACCGCGCAGCGGTTCTGCAAGCAGAAGTGAAAGCCTGGCACGCCCAGAACCATCGGAGACGGTTGGAGTATCCGTTAAACTGGGGTAGGTTCACTC
>JALTLP010000195.1 GCA_027001895.1 Chromatiales bacterium
ATGAACAGCGATTAAGGGGAATAGCCTACGCATGTATTGTTCTGGAATATTGTTGCAGTTTACTAGGCTGTTAAGTTGTTGGGGGTTTTAAACCCCCGTTAGCCGAGCTGAGGTGTGCAGGAAAAATCGAGATCATAGCGAGCACACCGCTCCCGGCCATCCATGGCCTTCGCGGCATAAGTGCATCCCTGCACAAATGTTTTCGCGCGAGTGATGTACAGGATGTACGAATGCAGCGGAGCACAGGGAGAAGGTACTCGCCTGCAGGCGCGAGAGCCTACTTAAAATCCTACAGCGCGTAGCGTGAGGCGAAATACTTTTGAACAGAAAATAAGATTGCCGCTCTCACTAGTGTGAGCTCGCAATGACCTTTTTTGTGGAACGACGAAGCAATCTGTTTTTTTATTTACAGCAAGATTGCCACGCTCACTGCGTGAGCTCGCAATGACATACTGATTATTACCAGGAAGGAATAACATGACTGATAAAACCTTTTGAACAACAAAACCAGGTTACACTACTCAAAATGACAAGGACAGGTCTTCACAAGCAAATACGAAAGCCAACTTAAAACGTATCATCCAGCGGAACAACCCTTAAAATTTCTTCCGGTGTGGTAAGCCCCATCGCCACTTTCTGCGCACCCGAAATTTTAAGTTGTAACATACCTTCTTTAACTGCAAGTCGTCTTATTTCAACAGCATCACTTTCCGGTGTAATTTTATGTCGCATGGTATTACTCATGGTTAACATTTCATATAAACCAACCCGGCCTAAATAACCGGTACCACGACATTCTTCACAGCCGACTGCTTTAAAGAAATTACCTTTACCGGTTACCTTGTATGGTTTGGTTAATGCACTCCAGACTTCCGGTTCTATTTCGGTCGGCTGTTTACAGTGTGGGCAGAGTGTTCTTGCCAGCCGTTGCGCCATGACACCATTTAATGTTGCGTTTAACAGGTAGGCCGGGATGCCTATTTCTCTTAAACGTGGAATAGCAGCGGCAGAATCATTGGTATGCAAGGTTGATAAAACAAGGTGGCCGGTTAATGCGGCCTGTATCGCCATTTCTGCTGTTTCTTTATCGCGTATTTCACCTACCATTATAATATCCGGATCCTGACGTAACAGAGTTCGAATACCGGTTGCGAAGGTTACATCAATATTAGCCTGTACCTGCATCTGGTTAAATTCGGAAACAATATTTTCTATCGGATCTTCAACGGTACTTACATTTACTTCCGGCTTTGCAAGCTGACGTAATGTTGCATACAAGGTTGATGTTTTACCAGAACCGGTTGGCCCGGTTACCAACACGATACCGTGTGGCTGGGTTACCATATTGTTCCAGCAGGCAATATCTTTTTCGCTAAAACCCAGCGAAGCAAAATCTTTCATTAAAACAGTCGGATCAAAAATTCGCATTACCAGCTTTTCACCAAACGCTGTTGGCATGGTTGATAAACGCAGCTCTATTTCTGCACCGTCCTGTAACTTGGTTTTTATACGGCCATCCTGCGGTCGCCGTTTTTCAACCACATCCATACGACCCAGCACTTTTATCCGACTGGTTACCGCATTCATTACCAGCGGCGGCATATCATAAACAAGGTGTAACATGCCATCGATACGAAAACGGATATGCCCTTTATCGCGGCGTGGCTCCATATGAATGTCACTAGCACGTTGTTCAAAAGCATATTGCAATAACCAGTCAACTATCTGAACAATGTCCTGATCGTTGGCATCAAGGTTACCCGACTTGCCCAGTTCAACCAGTTGTTCAAAATTACCGATACCAACATTTTTTCGGCTTTCGGTATCTGTTGTTGCCCGACGGATAGAATGGCTAACACTGTAAAATTCATTTAAGAAACGCGATATATCCAGTGGGTTGGTAATAACACGCTCTATATCAATACCTTTGTTAACATGCGACAACTCGCTTTCCCAGCTACGAATATTGGGCTCGGCTGTAGCAATAACAACATGGTTTTCGTGCACTTCAACGGGCAGAATCTTGTGGCGTATTGCATAAGCAGACGAAATAACTTCGGTAACGGCCTGCACATCAATTTTTAAAGGGTCTACACGATAGTAAGGTAAGCCTGCACGCTCTGCCAGCCATTCGGATAAAGCATCAAGGCTGAGTTTTTTGCCAGGATTTTTTAAGTCATCCCATTCCTGCTGGCTGATGATGACAAGTGGATTAATATCAAGCGATGTTGTATTGCGTGCTGGTATTAAAAACTGCTCCGACACCGTGTTTTCGATACGGCCATCTACAACCAGCCATTTAACCACCTCGGTTAATGACAGGGCATTGTCAGTACTTGAATTAAATTGACGAACCTGATTCATATAACACCGTAAATCATTATGATATTAATAATTATAATCCGTTAATAATAGCATTGTTAGAGTAACTATGTGCCAAACCAGAGATAAAAGCGCTTTTAATTCTGCAAGTTAATCGGTTTGAGTTAGTAAAATAAAAAATTATTCCCCCGAACCCAGCAAAACTCCCATACCGGCAAGCTCAAGCACATTGTTCATATGCTTTCTTACCAGCTCGGCATCTTCGAGGTGCAATACACTGTCGAGCAACTGCCGGGTGCGGTTACGACTAAAATGTCGCAGTACCCATTTAACACGTAACAGGGATGAAGCCGACATACTTAAACTGTTCATACCCATTCCTACCAGCAATAATGCCGCTGCAGGGTCGCCAGCCATCTCACCACAAATACCTACCGGTTTATCATAAGCATGTCCTGCTTGCACAACCTGATAAATCGCTCTTAAAACTGCCGGATGCAAAGCATCGTATAAGCCCGCTACCCTTGCATTGTTACGATCCACTGCAAGCAGGTACTGGGTTAAATCATTAGAGCCGATGGAGAAAAAATCTACCCGTTTAGCCAGGCTTTCCGCCATGTAAACCGCTGATGGGACTTCGATCATAACGCCAACTTTTGGCATTTCTACCTGCTCACCTTCTTCAAGCAGTTCACCGTACACCTGGTGTATCAAAGCAAGCGCGTCATTAAGCTCGGCAACATTACTTATCATCGGTAAAATAATATGCAAATTATTAATACCTATGGTTGCACGTAGCATAGCGCGAATTTGCACAAGGAATATCTCAGGGTGGTCCAGCGTTATGCGAATACCACGCCAGCCAAGAAAAGGATTTTCTTCAACAATAGGAAAATAACTTAGTGCCTTGTCTCCACCAACATCAAGGGTACGAAGATAAACTGGCCGTGGTGCGCATTGTTCAAGAATTTTTCTGTATATCGCACACTGTTCGTTCTCGCTTGGAAAACGCTGACGTTCCATAAATGGCAATTCGGTACGGTACAAGCCAATACCCTCGGCACGGCAGGACTGAGTTGGTTCTATATCGGCCATTAAGCCTGAAGTAACAAAAAATGTAACCGGGTGACCGTCTTCAGTTTGTGCAGGCTGGTCGGTTAATTCAAGCAGTTTGGTGGTTAAGCGGGCTTCATCTTCTATCAGTCGCTGATAGCGTTCGGTTATTTCATCCGCAGGATTAACATAAACATAACCTTTGTAACCATCGACAATTAACTCACAGCCATCTATCTTACCAACAGGAATTAACTCGGCGCCCATTACCGCAGGAATACCCATTGCCCTCGCAAAAATGGCAAGATGTGAAGTACGTGAACCATGCCGTGAAATAACACCAACCAGTTTTTCAATTGGCACCTGTGCCAGGTTAGACGGTGTTAACAGCTCACCCACTAAAATAACCTTGTCCGGAAAAATATTTTTGTTATCGGTATCTTCACGAAGGTAACGCAGGATACGCCGTCCCAGATCAAGCACATCGGAGCTGCGTTCACGCAGGTAGGCATCGGTCATGTTGTCAAACTGTGCAGCATAATCCTGCAATGTGTCGCGCAAGGCTGCCTGCGCCCACTGGCCTTGCTCAATTCGACTGATCGTTTCCCCAAGTAAGGACTGGCTGTCGAGCATAAGTATATAAGCATCAAACAGACCAAGCTCTTCTGCACTAACCGTTTCTGCCAGCTTTTGTTTTAACTCGATAATATCATTCTTGACATTCTTAACCGCGGTTTCAAAAATTGTTTTTTCTGCGTCGATATCGGTAGTCTTGCGATCAGGGATGGCATTAATATCGGTTGGTGCATACATAACCGTACTTGTTCCGGTTACCATGCCCGGTGCACCAGGCAACCCTTTTATAGGGTGGAAAGCACCACGCGGAACATCTGCATTAAGAATATCATCCAGGTCCTGACTGATTCGTGCATGGGCAAGATTGTCTGCTAT
>JALTLP010000196.1 GCA_027001895.1 Chromatiales bacterium
TCTGGCTGGCCGGACGAAAATTCAGGTTTACGATTTCCAGTTCGTTAGCACTACTTATGACAGAGTAAGTACTAAATAAAAAGAAAAATATTAGGTAATAAAATGCTGATATCTTTTTCATAAGTACACTCTGTTCAGGTTTGAGTCTGTTTGACTGTGTGACCAGCATTCATCAAACAAGTTTAGTAATTCTTTTGTTTGCAATGGGTCGTCAACAAGGTGGCCATCGAAGCGTGTATAGTCATTTCTGAAAAGGGTGTTCGTTTTGTCGGTAATAAAAAAAGATTCGGTATGGTGAATATGTTGCTGCGACATTTTGTGGATTGAAAAATTACTGGTCAGTCGGCGGTAACTTTCCAGTACCAGGTGGTCGCAACTGATGATGCTGCTGATATCGTGCACCAGAATTTTAATATTTCTGCCTGCACTGTTAGAGACTATAAATTTTGTAAGTGCATCGGCTATATCGGGGTGATTATAAATACGGGGAGTCAGGTCATGGCAGTATATGTCTATACTGCGTTTTGCCTCGTTAATTAGCTGTAGCGTTAAATCGTGGTGCTCAGTAGCTGATGTTAAGGTTTTCGCTGACAGGTTTTGTTGATTCATCTTGTTGTGATTATAAAGCTTTTGATAAATATGACTCCCGGTAATTATAGCCTAAATATCCTTTGCGAGCTGAACAGCCAGGCCAATATAGCTTGCCGGGGTGAGTTTACCCAGTTCTGTTTTTGCATCTTCCGGCATATCGAGTGTGCCAATAAATTCAACCAGTGACTCTGAAGATATTTTACTGCCACGTGTCAGATCTTTTAGTTTTTCATAGGGGTTTTCTATACCATAACGTCGCATAACCGTTTGTATCGGTTCGGCAAGGACTTCCCAGTTGGTATCCAGGATTTCTGCCAGCTTTTGTTCATTCACTTCAAGCTTGTTCAGGCCACGCAGGGTTGATGAATAGGCAATTAGGCAATGTGCCAGACCTACACCTAAATTCCGTAATACGGTTGAATCTGTTAAGTCACGTTGCATACGTGAAATGGTTAGTTTGCCGGATAAATGGCTAAACAGGGCATTGGCAATACCGATATTGCCTTCGGAGTTTTCAAAATCAATCGGGTTAACTTTATGTGGCATGGTGGACGAACCCACTTCACCTTTGATAACTTTTTGTTTGAAGAACCCCATTGAAATATATGTCCAGATATCCCGATCCATATCCATAATAATGTTATTAAAACGTGACAAGGCATCGAAGTATTCAGCGATATAGTCGTGAGGTTCAATCTGAATGGTGTAGGGATTGTATGTCAGGCCTAAACTTTTTGTGATAAATTGTTCTGCCAGTTGTGGCCAGTCAAGTTCAGGGTAAGCAGAAACATGGGCGTTGTAGTTACCTACAGCACCATTCATTTTCCCCAGCATGTTAACAGCAACGATCTGTGAGTACTGTCGTTTTAAACGAGCAACGATATTGGCAAACTCTTTACCAATGGTTGTTGGCGAAGCCGGTTGTCCATGTGTATGCGATAACATTGGAATGTCGGCATAGTTATGAGCAAAGCGGGTTAGCAACTGAATAATGGCTTCCATTTCAGGTAACAATATCTTGTCACGTGCCGTAGAAAGCATTAATGCATGTGAAAGGTTATTAATATCTTCGGAAGTGCAGGCAAAGTGAATAAACTCACTGACAGTTTCTATTTCTGCCTGACCTTTAATTTTTTCTTTTAAGTAGTATTCAACCGCCTTTACATCGTGGTTGGTTGTGCTTTCAATATCTTTAACGCGTTGTGCATCTGTTTCTGAAAAATTTTCAATGATGGCATCGAGGAACGCATTGGATTGTTTTGAAAAGGAAGGTATTTCAGTAATCGGTGTTTCATTAGCAAGGAACTGCAGCCAGCGAATTTCGACCAGTACGCGGTGGTAGATTAATCCGTATTCGCTAAAGTAGGGTCTGAGTGATGCAGTTTTAGAAGCATAGCGGCCATCGACAGGTGAAACGGCAGTTAAAGGACTTAAGTCCATGAAATATCTCCAGTTATAATAAATTTTAGCGGCTTATTTTACACTAAAAATTACCAGGGAGGTACTGAATATATTTAGTTTTTAGTGAAGCAGTTTACTACTGGGATGGAGCAGGTGTTCGGAGGTGGCAGTAAAATCTTCGATTAAACTGCGGTAACGGTTTTGCAGTTGTTGCTGGTCCTGTTCATCAATAACGGGCAGCAAATCTGAATAGTCCTGTTTAAGTCGTTCGGCACCGACGTTGCCAGCGCTGCCTAGCAAGTAGTTGAGCATATCTTTGATGGACTGTTTATCGTTTACCTCAATCAGTTTTTCCAGTTGTTCCAGTTTTTCACGGGTGTCTTCTGTAAATATTTTTATCAGTTCGACAAAGGTATCGCCTAATTGCGATTGTAATGAACGGATAACCTTGGTATCGATCAGTGGATAGATTTCCTGTTGCAGCGGTATTGTAATTGTGAATGTTGTGCCTTTGTCCTTGCTGGATTGTATATCGACAGTCGCATTAAGTGTGTCTGAAATTTGTTTTACAATATTTAAACCCAGTCCCAGTCCGCCGTGAGCACGTTTGATGGATGTATCTGCCTGACTAAAAGGCGTGAAAAGCCTATCCAGGTTTTCTTCTGCAATACCGATACCTGTATCAGCGACTGTGACGATCAGCAAAGAGGACTGGTTTTCTTCTGTTAACGACAGGGATAATACGACTTCACCTTTGTCTGTAAACTTAACTGCATTATCAACAAGTACCTGGACAAGCTTATAAAAGCCACTGTCAACAAAGGATAATTCATCAGATACTGTTTTTTGTTTGCGTATCTTGAACTGAATATTTTTTTGTTCTGCAACAGTGCTGTACTCATCACGTATTTTAGCGAGGATATCCCGGGTATTGACTGTTTCAGGTTCCAGAGTGCGTTCATTTTCATAGCGGGAAAACTGTAAAATATTATCGACTATGTTTAACAGCTTTTTGCCAGAAGTATAAATGTTTTCAACATACGTATATTGCTCGGCAGATAATGCCGAGTCTTTTAAAACTTCAGATAACCCCAGTATGCCATTTAAAGGTGTGCGTAATTCATGACTGATATTACCAATAAAGTCAGACTTTAGCTGGCTTGTTTTTTCGGACTCTTGCAGTGCCTGTTCGATATATTGTTGCTGTACTTCAATCTGGGTCTGTTTTTCGAGTTCATCTGTTAAATCAACGAAGCTTATTGCAAACAGGTCTAAGTCGCTTGCGGTGTTGCTATCTCCATTTTCTTCATCAAATTCGGTATCATCATCAAACATCACAAGCTCTGCCGAGCTAACTTCGCTGATAGAAATTTTTAAAGGAATGCTGTTGCCATTCGCATGGGTAGCATAAAGAACAGATTTGCTTTCATCGTTAAAACTTTCCCGCAGATACTGAACAATATTATTCTGGTACTTTTCGGGCATTGGAAAAATATGGTCCGCCGTCTGGTACATTACATCAATTTCGGCATATCCGAGGATGCGTTGTGCAGCGAGGTTAAAGGATAAAACAGTTGCATCCGGGTTGAATAAAATCATACCCTCGGATGCATTATGAATAAGTGATTGCAGTTGTGAATATTTGGTGATTTGTCGTTGCGATTCACAAAATGATTCAAAGTACTGCTGTTGCAGCTCGTCATAAGCGAGCTTTAGTTTTTCGAGTTCTTCAGATAAATCTTTTTCAGTTTTATCTGTCACGGGTTGTTAAACCAGTTAGTATTAGCCGGTTTTTTTGTAGATTAAACCGGCTTTTAACATAACTTCATCTTTGTTTAGCTGGTCAAGAGGGCAGCCGTCATTATCACATTCGGCAAGACGATCATATTGAAAGACAGTACCATCAGATTCAATGGTTTTATGGATAGGTTTGCCAAGATGGCTACCGATAATGGTTGGGTCAATATTTTTACTCACAATTAGATTCCTCAGGGTATAAGTGACTAAATACGAACAGGTGATTGGACGGCTGTTAAAGACCGAATATCGCCTGCTCTAGTACTAAAATTATCGGCGAAGGCCTGTAAGACTTTAGAAAATATTTATGATTTATTAAGAAGATTTTCTTAGTGTGATGGGGTACTAAAAACACGGAGAGCTGGCGACAATCCGCCGCCAACTTGTTGTTATTATCCCTGTTTGATCTTGCTCTAAAACTTTAAGCCGCAAGTTGGCGTAAAACATACTGTAATATGCCACCATGACGGTAGTATTCTATTTCTTTGGGTGTGTCGATCCTGACATTGGCAGTAAAT
>JALTLP010000197.1 GCA_027001895.1 Chromatiales bacterium
GTTGAACCAGCCACCCATTTGTACGCCTGTATTCCCACACGCCAGGGGAACCAGATTAAAATCGCTGTAAGCCTTCTCCCAAAGCTGCATACCACCGCCGTAAAACAACCAGCCATTCATTTCCTGCGCAGTTAAACCAAACGGAACAGCAGTAAAAAACTGGAAGGCTTCACTTTTACCTTTCCAGTAATAGGCTGCACCATGCCCCATTTGTGCTGCGCCACTCGAAACAGCATCAAACACTTCAAATGCAGGCACCAGTTCTTTTGCACCATAGACTTTAACCGTTAAACGTCCGTCACTCATTTCGGTAATAAGCTTTGCCAGATTATTTGCGCCGGTCCCGAGGCCGGGGAAATTCTTCGGCCAGGTGGTGACCATTTTCCATTTAAGTTTTGTGCCAGCTTTAACAATAGCCGGTGCTGAAGTCAGGCCAGCTGATGCAACGGCCGTTGCGCCAATGCCGGTTGTTTTTAAAAAGTCACGACGTTTCATATTTTTGTCCCTCGAATAATTTAAAAATTATGCCAGTTTTTTTAATGTAAAAGTAAATATTTACTTGCATTTTTTATTGCTTTTTCAAATCAAGACCTTGCGGAATTATCCATAACTACCACGCTTAACTCAATCATTAGTTACTAAAATAATAATTTAAATTCTGCGAATTATTTACAGTTTTATTTTAACTTTTTACTGGAAAGCCTGTTTTTTTATGCCAGAATTAAATGCATTACTCGCAAGTTAAGAAAAACAATTTATTTATTCGCGCAGTACTTAACTACTTTATATAACACTAACCATACTCCAAGAGATACATGGTACATTCGCTATTACGTTTAAAAAAGCAGCTCGCTTTAACAGTTACCCTTAGCTTTATTCTAACGCCGGTTGTTGCCTATAGTGTTGCCTCTATTTTTAAAATGCCAACCAATGTTGGGTTTTTCTTTACACCGTTTGGCCTGGTACTGGCTGCTATTTGCCTGCTGTTAACTACCTGGGTTTTTATGTTCAGTTATAACTTTTTAATACCGGTCTTCGACTGGCTAAAAGAACACCCTCACTCAGATTCTTCAAACCATACATTACCCGCAAAATTAAGCAACCATCTTCAGTCTTTTTCAACAACTTACTGGTCATTCTTTTTAAGTTACATTTTATTTATCCCAACCATACACTACTGGTTTATTGAACCACCAACCAGCAGCAGCGCCTACGGCAGCCTGCTACAGTTTATGCTTTTAAATCTGGTGATTGCCGTCATCGTTGCCATGCCGGGTTATTTTTATGCGCTCAACCTGTTGGGAAAACTCAGCCGCTATACTGGGCTGGCATTTGTGCATGTCAGTATGCGCACCAAAATTTTACTATTGGGTGGGTTTATTCCCATGCTAATGACCACTATCTTTTTAAAATATTACTGGTGGAAGACCGGCATACTGCCACCGGAAATACTTATTACCTGGGCACTGCTCGGTTTAACCGCGTTTGTCACTACCTCACTCTTTTTATATGGTTTTAATCAGGCACTGGCACCGGTTAAACACATTACCGCGCATAATCACGGCGCAACCAGTCATGAAAGACTGGCCGAACGTCTCACCCCACGTTCCACAGATGAAATGGGCCTGCTGGTACAAATGCTGGGTAAACTGTTCAAACGACTTGGTGACCAGGAGGCTCATGTACATGCCATTGTTGAACATGCAGCAGAAGGCATTATTATTCTTGACAGCCAGTGCAGAATAGAAAGCGTTAACCCCGCTGCAGAACATTTATTTGGTTTTGGTATTGACGAAGTCCGCACCAAAGATTTTACCTGGCTGATTCCCTCCTTTAATCACAACATGCAACAGTATATGCAAGGTGAGCATGAAGTGGAGGCGCAACACCGTAATGGCCATATGTTAACGATGTCATTACGTATGACCCAAATGGTGATGGACAAGAAAATATATTACAACTGCATGCTCTCGGATATTTCAGAACGTAAAGCCACCGAAAAAATGCTCATCCAGGCAGAAGCGCGTTACCGCGACCTGGTAGAAACAGCACATGATCTGGTATGGAGCATGGATAACAAGGGTCGCTGGACCTACCTGAATAAAGCCGTCGTTAATATTTACGGTTACGAAGCTGAAGAAATGTTATTTAAGCATTATTCTGACTACCAGCTAGCCGAGTCGCGTGACCGTGATCTGTCCGCCATTGAAACTATTTTATCCGGCAAAGAAATTGTTGGTTATGAAACCGTGCATGTTGATAAAAACGGTAACCATAAACATATCAGCTTTAATGCCAAGCCCACACTTAATCCCGATGGAAGCGTGGCCTATATTACTGGCACAGCCCGCGATATCACCTCGAAGAAGGCTTACGAAAATGAACTGACCTACCAGGCACAACACGATTCTTTAACCGGTATTTATAACCGTAAATATTTTCAACAGGAACTTGAGCGCGTTGTATCACGAGTTGCACGTTCGGCTGCTGACTGTGCCGTGTTTTATATGGACCTCGACCAGTTTAAATATGTTAACGACACTGTTGGTCATGCTGCCGGTGACAAACTTTTACTAGAAACAACCAACCTGCTTCGTAGCCATATACGTGAAGGTGATTTACTAGCACGCTTTGGCGGCGACGAGTTTACCGTTCTTTTATATAACCTCGACCGTGATGAAGCCTGTAGCGTTGCTGAAGGTATTCGTAAATTATTTGAGCACTACCAGTTTGTTGATAGCGGCAAGGCTTTTAATGTCACCATTAGCCTTGGTATTGCCTGTATTACTAACCAGACGACTTCCGCCGAAGAAGTTTTATCGCAGGCGGATATTGCCTGCAACATTGCCAAGTCTAATGGCCGCAATCGGGTACATATCGCCGAACCAGGCAATAACGAAAAAGATGGCCTTGCAAATGATATGGGCTGGGCCAGCAGGGTTCGCGATGCCTTCGAAAACGACCGTTTTTCACTGGTATACCAGCCTATTATTGCTGTTGAAGACGGTGCGATTAATGACTACGAAGTGCTGTTAAGAATGCAGCGCGACAATGGCGAAATGATTCTGCCCGGTGGTTTTATGCCGGCAGCTGAACGCTTTGGACTGGTGCACAATGTAGATCGTTGGGCGATTACCCGTGCCATTACGCATCTCGATGAACTGTCGGCACAACATCGTGATCTACGTTTTGCGATTAACCTGTCCGGGCGTGCCTTTGAAGATAAAGAACTGCTACCCCTTATTCGCGGCTTGATAGATGATTCCAGTTTGTCTCCTTCACAACTCACCTTTGAAATTACCGAAACAGCAGCCATTGCTAATTTACGTGATGCCAGCAAATTTATAAGTAAGCTTAAAGATCTGGGCTGTGGTTTTGCACTGGATGACTTTGGTTCCGGCTTCTGTTCGTTTAGTTACCTTAAAAAGCTACCGGTGGACAAACTTAAAATTGACGGTGCGTTTGTAAAAAACCTGGCTAATTCCGAAGTCGATCAGGCCATGGTACAGTCAATGAACCAGATAGCCCATGCACTTGGCAAACAAACCATTGCTGAGTTTGTTGAAAACAATCAGACCCTGCAACTATTAAAGCTTTACGGGATTAACTTTGCACAGGGTAACTTCCTGGGTGAACCCAGCGACAGAATCCACCCCAATATTCATACAACAACAAACCAGTCTGAAAAAGAAACTGACTTTATTCTAAATTAGCCCCAAAACAACCATGTTGGGCTTTAGTTTATAATTTATTTGCCGATAAAACTCCTGTCCCTGTTTTGTATTTTTGCAAGCTGAACTATTGATAATGCCCAGTAACATTCCAGAAGAAGAATTCGATGCCGAACTGATAAATGATTATCGTGAAGGTTATGATGATCATTATGAAATTATTATCAACTGTATTGCAATCCTCGAAGCCAACCCAGACAACGACGAAACAATAGACGAATTATTTCGTGCCTTTCATACCGTAAAAGGCAATGCCCGAATGTTAATGTTTGAAGAGCTTGCCAATTTTCTGCATAGCGTGGAAGAAAGCATTTCTTTATTACGTGAACATAAAATAATTTTTACCGAATTGCTTGGCGAAGCAATAACTCTGTGCCTGGATAAGGCCAAAGAAATCAGTGAAGCCATTTTTTCACAAACCACGGTAGACGACCCATCAATACAGGACATTCAGGATACCTTTACACAAATGCAAAGCTGTCAACAACAAGAAGTCGACTTGCTGTGCGCACAGATTATAAAACTGATTACTGGTTTTGATATTGACGTTAATGGCCTGCAAGGCAACCTGATT
>JALTLP010000198.1:0-370 GCA_027001895.1 Chromatiales bacterium
TAAACGCAAGTGGATGGCCGGTACGGTTATCGACCATATGTGTGCTTTGGTGGATGGCGCCGGATTCGCGGAAATGTTACAGCAAGGCAGCCATAATCGTAAATAGAAGTGAATATAAATTATTGATTTAATTAAAATTGTTATGAATGTGGCATAAATTATGCTTTATCTCTATTAAACCGTGAATTTAGACAATAATTTGACGGTTATACCTGAACAAGAGGATATAAAAATGAACCAGGCAGCGGAAAATACCAATGATGAAATCGTCCAGTGGGTGACATTTCGCTTGGACAATGAAAAATACGGTATTCGGGTAATGCAGGTACAGGAAGTTTTGCGTATGACCGAAATTGCACCGGTACCCGGC
>JALTLP010000198.1:380-4292 GCA_027001895.1 Chromatiales bacterium
TTATTAACCTGCGTGGTAATGTCGTTACGGTTATTGATTCACGCAAACGTTTTGGTTTATCCGAAGCCGAGGCAGATGATTCTACCCGTATTGTTATTATCGAAGCAGATAATCATGTTGTTGGTATACTTGTCGACAGTGTTGCAGAAGTGGTTGACTTAAGAACTTCGGAAATTGATGCTGCGCCAAATGTCGGTAATGATGACAGTTCAAAATATATTCAGGGCGTTTCAAGTAAAGATAAAGAACTACTTATTCTCGTTGATGTAAACAAGTTACTCAGTGATGAGGAATGGGAAGAAGTAGAAGCACTGTAAGAAACGGAATATAAGATGGCTGAAATTGGCTCAACATCGTCTGCTTCATGGCCTGTTAACAAGGTTGTGCCAACTGTAACAGATAACAAACAGTTTTCCAAACAGCAGCAAAAAAAGAACCGTGGTAACAGTAAAACAAATGAAGAGCCAACCGAACAGGGCGGCCCGACAAAGAAAAGACCACCCGATAGCGATGTTAATTCACATATAGATGAGTACGCTTAAAATGCAACAGCTCCAGCTAATTTTAAACAGTTTTAATAATGCCACGCTGACAGATTATATTTTAATGGTAAGTGTTGCGGTGTTATTTATTTCTGCCATTTTATTGTTCAGAACGGCCAGCAAGCTTAAGCAGGAATATGCACAGGTTAAAGTCATGCGCGAAGACCTCAAAGCCTTTTCGGTTGCTGCTATTGGTGTTGGTAAACGGGTATTGCAACTTGAGCGTCGCCAGAAAAATATACATCAGAAAAATGCACAACAGGTTCAGCATCAACAACCTGAAAAAATAGTTTCCTATGTCGAATCGGCCAACCAGAGTTATGACGAAGCGGCCTTTATGGCAAAGCAGGGACATAATACCGAATCGATAATGAGTCGTTGTGGTTTAAGCCATTCAGAAGCAGAACTTATTTATCTGATGAACCGACTTGATAAGTCGGCCTAGTTTTTTTTCTGGAAATTATCGGGTTGTTTATCTTTTAACATATAGGTAAAAGCAATAATTTGTGCCACGGCCAGGTACAATGCTTCCGGAATTTTTTCGCCCAGTTCCAGGTTTGACAATAACTGCACCAGTTCATTATTTTCCTGTAACGGCACGTTATGTTTTTTTGCGATAGCAATAATTTTTTCAGCAAGATCTCCAGAACCTTTTGCGGTTACCTGTGGTGCACTTTCACCGTCGTAGTGTAATGCAACGGCCAGTGATGTAGGGGGTAATTCATTTTTCATATTTTTTCACTGATAACCGTTGCCTGTTGCACGGGTAGAGCCGGTGCTTTTTCACAGCGACAATTTAACTGACCGGTTTCAAGACCGGCACTGTCAAGCTGGCTGCTGAGTATATCGAGGTATTCATTGAATAACCGGTAGGTGTTTTTATCTTCTGCCCAGAAGTTTACCGAAACTTTATTTGCCCGCAGAGTAACGTGAGCCTGTATGGCTCCGAGTTCTTCAATATTGAATTTAAGAATAACTTTCCACGGTACGATATAATTACGTTTATGTTTTTCTGATGCATCCTGCTCGATATAGATAAAGAGACTTTCTGTTGAATTTTCGGTTCTGACAGGTAATTCAAACATCCATTGTGGTTTATGTTGTTCGTTGCTTTGCAAATGTTGTAATTGCAGTGTCTGCAATCGAGCCAGTACGCCATCGGTTTGTTTTAATAGCGTGGTAATAAGTTGTTCTTCAGTTTGTGCGGCAAGTGGCAAGGCCGTTTCCTTATGCACAGTAGCCGATTGATGAATACTGCTGTTTTGCAGTTTTGTACCCGTTGCAGGGTTTTTTGTTGCCTGTTGTAAAATCTCGGGTGAATATAAAGCACTGTCACTTTTTGCTGGTAATGGTTTATTTATGGCCGAATTATCCGCTTCTGGACGATGGGTTTGTAATTGTCTTAAATTTTCGGCCAGTCTGAGCAAGGCAATTTTTAAATCATTGTTCGGAAAAGTCGGCTGAGTTTTAGGAGCAATAATAAAGTTAGCCAGTGCACTTTCGGTAAACAAACCCGACTTCTTTAATATTTGTGGTAGCACATCAGCTTCTTTAAAAGCCGGTAAGGGGGGAAGTGACTGGGTGAAGTTGCGGATAGCGTTCAGTAGTTTATCCTGTTTGCTTGTTTCCGGTTGTGCATTTATATGCTTAATACCCTGTATTAATTCCTGAATATTTTGTTGCAAGGGCAGGCTTTTGCGCAGGGCAGCATTAACGATATTAGTTGGTTTATTCGTATTGGCCAGTTTCGGGTTAGTAATTTTTAAACGGATAACCGGTTCGAGATCGGTAATGGTTGCCTGAAGCTTTTGTCCGATTTGTAAGCGGCTAATGTCACTGGTGTGTACCTGTTGATCCATGCCGATAATTTTAAGAATGGCCTTGCCTTCGGTAAGCTGTAATACAAGCAGCTCAACCTGTTGCCCAACCCTGATATTAAGGCCACTGTTATTTTTTAACACAGGCGGTTCAAGCTGCTGGCTTTTCTGGTCGCTCGAAGGGCTTGTTTGTGTCGTAAGCGTCGGCGCTCGAACAGGACCGTCTGGCTTTTTAATGTCCATTTTTAACACCAAAATGTCATTTTAGGTTTGTTTACAACATTTATTAGCGTCCAGATATCAAGAAATTATAGGTTTGGCCGACTAATATATAAGGTATATTTGAGGAATATTAACCCGATGTCGGAACCGGTAAAACCCAATATTAGTCATAAAGTCATGCACGGCAATACGTGGTATCTACGCAAGGATGGCAAGGTAACAGGGCCATTTCCAGCCGGGCAAATTTCTCAATTACTGGTAATCGGCCGTCTGAAACTTGACAACGAGGTCAGCCAGGACAAGGAGCAGTGGGAACCAATAGAGTCCGTACCTTACCTTATCCCCGATGTGCTCAAGGATGGACACGATGCTGATAATGCCGAGCGCCTTGCTGCAGCCAGACGCTGGGCAGACGAACGTCGTGAAGAACGCCGTGAACAAAATCCCAGAATACCCAGCCGGCGAAGTCCTGGGCGACGCCACGATGAATCCATCGTTGATGTTGAATATCGTCAACATCGCGAGTCTATTTATAAAAACTTTCGTGAGCGACCCAAACTGGCTATTTTCAGGTTATTGCTTTTTATTAGTCTTGTTGTGGGATTGGTTTGGGGTTCGTTTAACTATTCGCCATTAAATATAAATGACGATCCGGATTGCACAACCGTGGCTCGCAAGGGAGTAAACTGGCGAAACTGTAATAAGCTTGCATTAATTGCCATCCGCGCAGATTTGTCTGAATCGAATCTGCATTCAGTTATTCTTCGTAATGCAAACCTGTTTGCTACAAACTTTGCAAAATCCAGGATGGATTACAGTGATCTCAGTGGCAGTAACCTGAGTTTTGCAATTTTTAGAAATACCAATCTTAAAGGGGCAAATTTCAGGCACACGGATTTAAGAAAAGCAGATTTTAGTTCAGCTAATTTAAGTTATGCAGACTTCAGAAACGCCACTATTACAGGTGCTTTGTTTAAAAATGCTGAGTTAAGTAATGCTATATGGGTTGATGGAAAAGTATGTGCAAGAGGCTCAATTGGACAGTGTGTTAAATAAACAGTATTGCTTTTTATTCCCCTAAAAAATTTAACCACGGCGACACTTCGGGCACGGCGAAAAAATTTAAATAATTCTCTGGCGTCCTCTGCGTTCTCTGCGGTTTAAAAATGATTGTTTTTTATATTAACTACCTCATCGCCTTGGTGGTTAAAAAAATTCAACCACGAAGGACACAAAGCACACGAAGAAAAAATTAAGTGGAAGGGGTAAAAAAAATACACTGTTGTTCCCCCTCCCCAACCCTCCCCCGAAATGGGGGAGGGAGTAAAATG
>JALTLP010000199.1 GCA_027001895.1 Chromatiales bacterium
AATTAAGTACCAGCGTTAAATATTCGTTATTTATTTTATCCGTTTTGCTTTTTAGTCTAAGAATACCGCCAGAGGGTATCATTTTTGGTGGTGGTTCTTTTAGATAATACGCAATACCCAGTGTCCCATTCTTAGTGAGGCGTTTTTATTTATATTTTATTTTTGGATATTTCTAAATTATGGTTTAGCCTTTAGTTATAATTTTTTTGCTAATCCTAGCATACAAATTACCCGATATACTCAAATTGATAATTATTATCTCTTATTAATGTGTCCGGTGCTATTAGACCACTACACAACAACTAAATCATCATAAACATTTATCTCAATATAATTTTTCAATGAACTGGAAATGAAGTTACATAAATATTCAATTGAACAACTAGCAAAAGCAGTAAAAAACTCATCATCATTCAGACAAGTGCTCATAAATGTTAATGTCGCACCTTATGGTGGAAATTATGCGATTTTAAAAAAGGCCGTTAAACATTTTCAATTAGATATTTCTCACTTTAAAGGACAAGCATGGAATAAAGGTAAGAAACTTAAGCCAAAAGTACCAGTTGAAAAATATCTAAAGAATGAATTACCAATACAGTCATACAAATTAAAGAAAAAACTATTAAAAGAAGAACTTCTTGAGCCAAAGTGTAGTTGTTGTAACTTAACTGAATGGTTAGACGAAATAATCCCACTCGAACTTGATCATATCAATGGTAATAACAAGGATAACAGATTAGAAAACTTAAGATTATTATGTCCAAATTGTCATGCACTTACGCCGACGTATCGTGGAAAAAACAAAGCAAAGGTTTAAAAGATCTCTAGCAAGATATGGAAATAAAGTTATTCCAATAAAAAATGGTGCCCAGGGCCGGAATCGAACCGGCACGGTGTTTCCACCGAGGGATTTTCTTACCAACTACAGCTTTTACTGCTGCTTTAAAAAGCATTTGTGGTCTGGACTTTCTCTTCACCATATTTGTAAAAAACAAACTTAGGTGGGTGCCGTCAAGTCTCTACACGTTCATAACTTTCGTTAAGCTTCGCTCGGGATTGCCATCACCATTACGTGTTAAGGTTTCCCCGAATTTGACACCATTCACACCGGTCGTTTCTGAATCCGGGTGCTCAAAATGTTTAAGTCCCTTGCGTCTACCAATTTCGCCACCTGGGCAGATGACATGAAGTAATTATTTATTAAAGACAGTTATTTACTTCCGGTTTTCTGTCTGTACTTTCAGAGCCAGATTCTAAAGCATCTGGGACTAAATTTGGAGGCGGAACCCGGAGTCGAACCGAGGTAGATGGATTTGCAATCCACTGCATAGCCACTTTGCTATTCCGCCAGATATGTTGAGCAGAGCAGTCTACCACAACATAAAAAAACCCCGAAATTAGATAATTCGGGGTTCTTTTTTAATTTGGAGCGGGAAACGAGATTCGAACTCGCGACCCCGACCTTGGCAAGGTCGTGCTCTACCAGCTGAGCTATTCCCGCGTAATTAAAGGATGCGTATTGTACTGATACACGCTTTACTGTCAAGACAAATTATTGATTATCCTGGCTTTCGTAGAGACTGGGCCAGGCGGCTTTCAGGTAGCTAAGCATGGACCAGAGGGTAAGACCGGCGGACAGATACAGCAGTATTTTGCCCGTTTCCAGGGTGGGAATCAGACCAAACAGGGGCACTTCGTAGAGCATAAAACCAATTGCCAGCATCTGGGCAGCTGTTTTCACTTTGCCGATGTAGCTGACCTTAACCCTGGAATGCTCCCCTACTTTTGCCATCCATTCACGCAGCGCCGAGATGGTAATTTCACGGCCAACAATGATTACCGAGGATATAATTACGCCAAAAGTTGGATGTTTACTGACAAGGCAGACCAATACGGTTGCCACCATCAGTTTGTCGGCTACCGGGTCGAGAAAGGCACCAAATGCAGACTGCTGGTCCCATTTTCGGGCTAAATAGCCGTCAAACCAGTCGGTGACACCGGCAAACAGGAAGATCCACATCAGGATATAGTTATTGATTCCTGCTATGGGAATAAAAAACACCAGTAAAAACACCGGAATAAAAAATATCCGTGCGACCGTCAGCTGATTGGGCAGGCTCATTCTCATACTAAAAAGTTTATTCCTGTGTACTTATTGTTGTCCTGAATGGAACGCATCATAAATTAATTGCGCCAACTTTTCACTGATGCCGTGCACGCTGGCAATGTCTTCGACCCCGGCGCGAGCCAGTTCCTGTAAACCGCCAAATTGCTTTAAAACCTGCTGGCGGCGTTTGGCTCCCAGTCCTGGAATGGATTCTAACACGGAAGTATTTCTTGTTTTCTGCCGTTGGGCGCGGTGGCCGCTAATGGCAAAACGATGTGCTTCATCTCTTACCTGCTGGGTTAAATGCATGGCCGCTGAATCGGCCGGCAAACGAACTTGAGTATGGGTGTTGGCCATAAACAAAGTGTCAAAACTGGCTTTACGCCCTGGCCCTTTGGTAACACCAATAAGCATAATGTCGGTAATCTGTAATTCCTGCATGACTTCTTCGGCCTGTTTAACCTGCCCTTTACCGCCGTCTATTAACAAAATATCCGGCTGTTTAGCCTCGCCTTTTTTTACTCGTTGATAACGGCGCATTAAAGCCTGCTTCATTGCAGCATAATCATCACCCGGCGTGATACCCTTAATATTAAAGCGTCGATAGTCTGACCGGGAAAAACCTTGCGGCGTCATTACCACGCAGGATGCAACGGTGGACTCCCCTGATGAATGACTGATATCAAAACATTCAATACGTGTTGGTAACTCATCGAGCTTAAGCACGGTTTGCAAATTATCAAAACGTTGTAACAGGGTTTGTTTGCTATTGATATATTGTAATAAAGACTGGTTTGCATTTTGTTGCGCCATTTCCATCCAACGTTGCCGAAAGCCACGCACTTTATTTTTTATTGTAACTTTAAAACCGGCCTGTTCTGTTAAAACCTGTTGCATTAACTCTGTATCGGTTAATATTTCGCTGGTAATAATTTCGGATGGAATGGCATGATTCGACGATAAATAATATTGCGGTATAAATGTATTAAGTAATATTTGTGAAACACTGCCTTCTTCAACCATGTTATTTGCTTTTGGGTAAAAGGCTTTACTCCCCAGGCTACGGCCACCACGCACTGTAATAACCTGTATGCAACCCAGCCCGTCCTGATGGCTGACGGCAATAACATCGACATCACCTGCATCGGTATGAATATACTGTTTTTCCAGTATTTGTCGTAAGTGAACAATCTGGTCGCGTAAAATAGCAGCCTGTTCATACTGTTGTGCCTGGGATGCCTGCTCCATTTGATTAACGAGGTCGTCAATCACCTCGTTACTTTTGCCATTTAAAAACAATTTTGCATGACGCACATCTACTGCATAGTCCTGCTCACTGATCATGTCAGTGCAAGGCCCTGTGCAGCGCTTTATCTGGTACTGTAAACAGGGACGCGAACGGTTTTTAAAAAAATTATCTTCGCATTGGCGAATAGGAAAAAGCTTTTGCATTAAGTTTAGCGTTTCCCGTACTGCAGCAGCACTTGGATACGGGCCGAAGTAATCACCTTTAGCTCGATGCTTGCCACGATACACACTTAAGCGCGGAAATTTATCCTGTGATGATAAATATATATAAGGATAACTTTTATCATCACGATAAAGCACGTTGTAACGAGGCTTTAAGGTTTTAATTAAATTATTTTCAAGCAATAAAGCTTCGTTTTCGGTATGCGTAACCGTGGTTTCCATTGCAGCAATTTTTGAGACAAGCACTTTTGTTTTAGGGCTGGATACATTTTTAAGAAAGTAGCTTGACACCCTGTTTTTCAGATTTTTAGCTTTGCCAACATAGATAACTGTACCCGATTCGTCCAGCATTTTATAAACACCCGGTTGCGAAGAAAGTGTTTTTAGAAAATCTTTCGAATCGAAAGCTGTGTTGGTTTTAGTTTGTGGTTTTTCTTTGGCGGGCATATGGATAGCATTATCAATATTGATGGTTTTCAATACTGGATAATAACACTAGTTCTATTTTTTGTGATATTAAAAAGATTGCCGCGTTCGCTCACAATGACAATCAGGCTAATTCGCAGGAGAATTTAAGGAATACAACAAAGTTTCTTTTTGTCGTTGCGAGGAACAGAGTGACGAAGCAATCTGAAATTATATTATTTAGTGTGTACCGTGCTTGTCGATAAAGCCGTGTTGTAAAGCCAGCCGCGCAAGTTCCATATCAT
>JALTLP010000200.1 GCA_027001895.1 Chromatiales bacterium
TGTAATCGGAATAGTCAGGCCACGTGTTTCACAGGCTTCTATAAAACTGTAATAGGCATCAGCATTAAAGAAATACTGGGTAATGGCGCCATCTGCACCGGCTTCGACCTTGCGTTTAAAGTTATCAAGATCCGTTTCAGCATTTTTAGCCTGTGGATGAAATTCCGGGTAAGCGGCAACTTCGATATGAAACTGGTCGTTGTACTGGCTGCGAATAAAGCCGACCAGCTCATTGGCATGGTTAAAGTCTCCCGCATTGCCTGAACCCGCACCGGAAGGCATATCGCCACGTAATACAACCAGTCTGTCGATACCGTTTTGTTTATATTTATCCAGCAGATTTTCAATAATACTTTTACTTGTGCCCATACAGGAGATATGCGGTGCGGCATTAAAGCCAGCCGCTTTAATATCTAGCACGGTTTCCATTGTGCCATCCTGGGTGCTGCCCCCGGCACCAAAAGTTACCGAGAAATATTTTGGCTTTAATTTGCCAAGCTCGGCTCTTACAATTTTAAGTTTTTCTGCACCTTCCGATGTTTTTGGCGGGAAAAACTCAAAGCTGAAATTCTGGGGATGTTTTTTTTGTGAGTCCATTTTTAAAACCTTTGTTAACCACATCTGAAGAATATAAATTAACTGCCATTGCGAGCATTAGCGAAGCAATCTTATTTTATATTACGATTCATGAGACCAGATTGCTTCGCTAATGCTCGCAATGACCTGACATATTCTTTCTATATTGTTATGGTTAAGTAACGAAAAAGATTAACGAACGAAGAACACTAAAAACATATTTTTCTTCGTGTTCTTAGTGTCTTCGTGGTTAATTGCCCTAGTACCGATAATGCTCAGGTTTATAAGGCCCTTCAACCGGTACGTTGATATAGTCGGCCTGTGACTGAGTCAGTGTTGTTAAGTGTGCGCCGATTTTTTTCAGGTGCAAACGTGCAACTTTCTCGTCAAGAATTTTCGGCAGGATATAAACACTGTTCTCGTATTTATCCGCATTAGCAAAGAATTCCATTTGCGCCATGACCTGGTTGGTAAACGAGGCAGACATAACAAAGCTTGGGTGGCCGGTAGCACAACCGAGGTTAACCAGGCGACCTTTTGCAAGAAGAATAATGCGTTTGCCATCGGGGAAAATAACATGGTCAACCTGTGGTTTAATTTCAGACCATTCATATTTTTCAAGTGAGGCTATATCAATTTCAGAATCGAAGTGGCCAATGTTGCATACAATCGCTTCGTTCTTCATTGCCAGCATATGGTCGTGCTGAATAACTTTTTCGTTGCCGGTAGTGGTAACAAAAATATCACCCAACTTACAGGCTTCGTCCATATCTACCACGCGGTAACCTTCCATAGCAGCTTGCAGTGCGCAGATAGGATCAATTTCAGTTACCCATACTGTTGCGCCCATGCCTTTGTATGCCTGTGCACAACCTTTACCCACATCTCCGTAACCGAGTACCACGCAAATTTTACCGGCAATCATTACGTCGGTTGCACGCTTGATACTGTCAATTAAAGATTCTCGGCAACCGTAGAGGTTATCGAACTTGGACTTGGTTGCAGAGTCGTTTACGTTCATTGCAGGGAACAGCAATTCACCTTTTTCCTGCATTTCATATAAGCGGTGTACACCGGTTGTTGTTTCTTCGGTAACGCCTTTAATACTGGCGGCGGTGTCTTGCCAGAAAGTAGAACCGGGTTTTATAGTGCGACGTAATACATCAAGAATAGCTGCGTACTCTTCGTTGTCATCTGCTTTTGTTTCTGGAATAGCGCCGGCTTTTTCAAATTCAACACCTTTGTGAACCAGTAAGGTTGCATCACCACCGTCATCAAGGATCATATTTGGCAGTTTGCCGTCAGGCCATTTTAATGCCTGCTCGGTACACCACCAGTATTCTTCAATGGTTTCACCTTTCCAGGCGTAAACCGGAATACCTTGTGCGGCAATGGCAGCGGCGGCGTGATCCTGTGTAGAAAAGATATTGCAGGATACCCAGCGAACTTCGGCGCCCAGGGCAACCAGTGTTTCAATTAAAACAGCAGTCTGGATGGTCATGTGCAGGCTGCCCATAATGCGGGCGCCTTTAAGAGGCTGGTCTTTGCCAAATTCTTCACGCAAAGCCATCAGGCCAGGCATTTCGGTTTCGGCAATTTTTATTTCTTTGTGGCCCCATTCGGCAAGGGAAATATCGGCAACTTTATAGTCTGTAAATGAGTCAGGAACGGCGTTCATGTTCATTCTCCTTTAATAGTTCAAAGTGGAATGAGCGCCGTTTATCCAGTAAATGGATCTGCCTTTTTTGAGCCTGACGAAATCCTGTTTCGCTGCAGCGCCCCTCAAAAAGGACAGTAGATATTAGAAAATTTAAAAACCAATTATAGTACGTTTTTTTGCATGGTGCTATTAAACCCAGCCATTGCGAGTGTTAACGAAGCAATCTTTTTTCTGGCTTAAGTTCAGATTGCCACGCCCAATAAATTGGCTCGCAATAACGGGTTTTATTAATTTAAGTCCCTGCCGCCGCTTTTAGGGCATCGGCTTTGTCGGTTTTTTCCCAGCTCACGTTTAAGTCTTCACGTCCAAAATGGCCATAAGCCGCTGTGGGAGCGTAAATTGGCTTGAGTAAATCCAGCATTTTCACTAAGCCACCGGCACGTAAATCAAATACGTCACCGACGAGCTCGACAATTTTATTGTCATCGATTTTTCCCGTGCCAAACGTTTCAATGCTGATGGAGGTCGGTTCAGAAACACCAATCGCGTATGAAACCTGAATTTCACAACGGTCGGCAAGCCCTGCGGCAACAATATTTTTAGCCACATAGCGGCCGGCATAGGCTGCTGAACGATCCACTTTTGATGGATCCTTACCCGAGAAAGCACCACCACCATGGCGCGCCATGCCTCCGTAAGTATCAACGATAATCTTCCGGCCTGTTAAACCGCAATCGCCAACCGGGCCACCTATAACAAACCGGCCTGTTGGGTTGATAAAATATTTTGTATTTTTGTCTAGCCATTCAGCAGGCAGAATCGGTTTGATGACTTCTTCCATAACCGCTTCGCGTAAGTCATCAGTTGAAATATCGGCGCTGTGCTGAGTTGATAACACAACAGCATCGATACCTACCGGCTTGTGGTTTTCGTAGCGGAAAGTCACCTGGCTTTTTGCATCTGGGCGTAACCAATCAAGCGTACCATTTTTGCGTACCTCTGCCTGACGTTTAACTAAACGGTGCGCGTAAGTGATGGGGGCAGGCATGAGCACATCGGTTTCATTACTCGCGTAACCAAACATTAAACCCTGATCGCCTGCACCTTGTGATGCGGCATCGTCTTCGGCTTCATCGACACCCATCGCAATATCAGCAGATTGTTTATCGATACTGGTGAGTACTGCACAAGAGCCATAATCAAAGCCCATGTCGGAATGGTTGTAACCAATTTCTTTCACCGTGTTGCGCACGACATCTTGCATGTCGACCCAGGCACTAGTGGTAATTTCACCGGATAAAACCACCATGCCGGTGTTAATCATGGTTTCACAGGCAACCCGTGCTTTGGGATCTTGCTTTAAAATAGCGTCAAGCACACTATCGGAAATCTGGTCTGCCACTTTGTCCGGGTGACCTTCGGATACTGATTCTGATGTAAACAGGTAATTACTCATTATTTTAATCCTTCAATAAAAAAACCGCTTTAGCCAATGACTAAAGCGGTTTTAAATTTGTTTTCCCATTTGGGCCCGCTTTAGCCGTACTTATTAAGCGCCCGCAATCTGAATTCAAATCGGCGCTGATTCATCCATTATAGGGCTAAAAAGCCTTATGTCAAAACTTAATGGCTGAAATTTTATGTAAATATTGCCATTCAGGTTAAAACATACACGTCATAGCGGGTAGTTTTGCTTTCAATACAGGTATTTGGCTTTTTTTCACTTAAAGTGGATGCACCTTTTGGGCGTTTTACCACAACCCGTTTTACTGCTGTATTTAAGGCGATATCGAGTAATTCTTTTTCATCGGCCTGTTTGCTGGCATCGTGGCCGAGCAATTTTTGCAGAATTTGCATGTTCTTTTTAACAGCGGCCGACTTTTTTCGTTCGGGGTACATCGGATCCAGGTAGATAACATCTGGGTAGATAACATCCGGTTTGTTGCTTAAGTTTTGCAGGTAGGTTATAGCATCGGCCTGTATCAACTCGAAGCCCTGCTGTTTTATCGCCCGGAAGTCTTCCTCATTT
>JALTLP010000201.1 GCA_027001895.1 Chromatiales bacterium
GCTTTCATTCACTAGTCGCCTGTGTTTGCCTGTTCAGTTTCTAAAAGTGGCTCGATAAACTGGTTAAACGCTTTTAACTGCGGGTACTTACTGCTAACCATACTGACGTAACCCAGGGTTCGAGGTATATCGTTTAAATAACCCGGCTTGGCATCGCGATAGTTAAGCCGCGAGAAAATACCAACCGCTTTTAAATGCCGTTGTATGCCCATTAGATCAAACCAGCGTTCAAACTGCATGAAATCCGTCGTGGGGAGAATATCTTTTTCAGATAACATCAGGTGAAATTGTTTTAACCACTGTTCTACCTTTTGTTGTGGCCAGGCCACGTAGCAATCCCGCAATAAGGAAACAAGGTCATACGTTATCGGGCCAAGTACCGCATCCTGAAAATCCAGCACCCCTGGATTTTGCTGCTGGCTAACCATTAAGTTCCGTGAATGATAATCACGGTGCACGCATACCTGTGGTTGAGACAGGGCCGATTCGGTTAAAAACCCGTAAGTTTCGTTAAGCATGGCATGCTGTTGTGGCTGTAATTCAAGCTGCCTGTGTTTAAGTAAAAACCAGTCGGTAAACAACTGCATTTCCTGGTTAAGTAAAACACTATCGTATTCCGGCAAGACCATATCGGTATTAGCCTGTATTTGTAACAGGGTTTGCATGGCATCGCTGTAAAGCTGGTCGGCATTGGCTTCGTTAATTTCTGACAGATAATCGACCTTGCCCAGATCAGATAATAAAAAGAAACCCAGTTCAAAATTTTGCGCATAAACAACCGGCACGTTCAGACCGGCCTGAGCCAGAGACAGAGCAATACGAATAAAGGGATGACTGTCTTCTTTTTCCGGTGGCGCGTCCATAATGATTTTTGAATCTTTATTAACAGGGTCGGTCAGCCGAAAATAACGACGAAAGCTGGCATCGGCCGAAGCCGGCTGCAGAGAATATTGTTTGTAGCCAAGGTCGTTCTCGATCCACTGAACTATTTGTTGTTGCCGTGTATCCAAGCTTGATGTCCTTAATTCATCAGTGTTAGTCTGAAAGTATGTTTAATATAACATGTTCAGATCGCAAAAAAGCATCCCACTATGCATTTATTGATTTGCTACGTGGCATTGCCTTGCTGTTGATGTTTATTTATCACTTTTGTTTTGACCTGAATTATTACCAGTTTATCCAGACCGATTTTTATAATAACCCCGGCTGGATTTATTTCCGGATTGTTATTGTCAGCCTGTTTCTCTGGGTTATGGGCGTCAGTCTGTGGCTGGCAACCGAAAAAGGCATAAAACCGGCTCACTACTTAAAACGCCTTGCCTTACTTAGCCTTGCCGCCGCTGCGGTGAGTCTGGCCAGTTATATCAGTTTTCCCAACAGCGTTATCTTTTTCGGTATCCTGCATTTTATTCTTGTAGCCAGTATTGTCGGGCTGCTCTTTATAAGATTATATTATGCTAATTTACTGCTTGGTACTGTGTTAATTGTTATTGGCAGTTATTACAGTAATACCCTGTTTAACCATGCCAGCCTGCAATGGTTTGGCCTGATGACTCACAAACCCATTACCGAAGATTATGTTCCGTTTTTACCCTGGTTTGGCGTTGTATTGCTTGGCCTGTTCAGCGCGCAATTTATTTTTAAATACCGGCATTTAAAGTTTATCAGTCGCTGGCGAGAAAAATCTGCCTGGCAAAAACTGACTGGCTGCATGGGACGCCACAGCCTGCTGATTTACCTTGTCCATCAGCCCGTGTTTCTCGGCATATTATTCATATTTAAACTGATGTTAAGCTAACAGTTTGGTAAACTGTCGTTTTTTATATAACAAAACAACCGAATAAGTTCATGCCTGAGTGCCCTGCCCATAACACTAAAAAAAACAGTGCTGCGAAAATAATATCGTTATCCGGTTCTTGCCTGTTTCATTCCTTCAGGAAACATCATCTATTTATAAGCCTTGTGTTACTGGCCATTCCACTTTATATAAACGCTGCAGAAGACAGCGAACAGCAAACAGGCATACAGGTTGCTGCTAACCCGGCTACAGACACATCCCCTATTGGCTGCGAACCCTCTGACCCTGCTCCGCAAATTATTCCACCTAAGGACGACAAAATTCATCTGCAATCAGACAGTGCAGATATGAGCGATAAAAAAGTGACTACCTTTAGTGGCTCGGTCGTTATTCAGCAAAAAAATCAGCATTTAACCGCAGACAAGGCGGTTTATCATAAAGAACAAAACAAAATTACCGCAACCGGTAATATCCGGCTTAGCCAGGACAGCCTGGATATCACGGCAGACTCGTTAAAAATGAACCTGAAAACCAGCGAAGGTAATATAAAAAACGCTACCTATCATGACAAAAAAACAAAAGCCCAGGGTAAAGCCGAAAGCATTGTTATAAAAAACAAAACCAGACTGCAAATGAGTGATGCAACCTATACAACCTGTAACGTCAATTCACCCGACTGGTTACTAAGCGCAACCTCGATAAAGCTTGATAACGAAACACACCAGGGCAGTGCCAACAACGTGGTCATCCGTTTTAAAAATATTCCTTTTCTGTATTTACCCTACCTGCGCTTTCCAATTGGTAATGAACGTCTGTCCGGTTTTTTGTTTCCAAGTTTTGGTTCCTCGGTTAAAAATGGTTCTGAGTTGTATGTTCCTTACTACTGGAACATACATCCGCAATTCGATGCCACCATTACACCGCATTATATGTCCAGGCGCGGAACCCAGTTACTTTCCGAGTTCCGTTACCTGACTGAAAACTCGCAGGGTACGTTTAATATTGACTACCTGCCAAACGATTCGATTGCATTAAAAGACCGTGAAGCATTCCGCTGGAAACACAAGCATAACCCGGACGGGGGCTGGGCCGGTGACCTTGTTTTTAATTACGTAAGCGATGAAGTTTATCTTGATGACTTTGGTGGTGACCTTGATAGTGCCAGTCAGTCCAACCTCGAACGTCGTGCCGATATCCGCTACGACGCCGAAGACTGGTTATTTCGCGCACGTTTTCAGGGCTTCCAGAAACTCAGTAGTGATGAGCAGGTAAAACGATTACCGCAACTTAATTTTAATACCCGCCAGGCCATTGAAAAAAACACGCTGAATACTTCTTTCCAGTCAGAATGGACCCGCTTTGCACACAGCACCCAGGCGCCGATTGGCGACCGCCTTGTGCTGCAACCCAGTGTCAGCCTGCCACTGAGTAATGCCGCTGCTTACACTACTTTTTTAGCCTCCCTGCACCACACGCGCTATGAACTGGATCGCACCAGCAGCAACGAAGACAAAACACCCACCCGCACCGTTCCGATACTCAGTATCGACAGCGGTGTATTTTTTGAACGTGATTCCGAACTGGCGGGCTCCGATTATCTGCACACACTCGAACCCCGTCTGCAGTATCTTTATATTCCATACCGCGAACAAAGTAGTCTGCCAACCTTTGATACGGCAACACTCAGTAGCGACATTAACCAGCTATTTAGTGAAAACCGCTACTCCGGTGCAGACAGGATTAACGATGCCAACCAGATAACCTTTGGCCTGACCAGCCGTTACATTGATCTTAATTCAGGCGCCGAAGTCCTGACCGCCACACTGGGGCAGACCTACCATTTTGAAAGCAGCCGAGTTAACCTCAGTGGTGAACAGGCAACCCAGGACTCCTGGTCGGACCTGCAACTGGATGTCACCTTTCAACCCAGCCAGCGTCTCAAGGTAAACGGCACACTTATCCGCAACCAGCAAAGCCGTAAAATTGATCAGCGCAATGTTCGCCTGCAATACAAGTCTGACCGTAACCATATTTTCAATATTAACTACCGTTTTCAACGTGACACACTGGAAACACGTGAAATATCAGGTATTTGGCAGCTACACCCACAATGGGTTGTGCTCGCCAGAAAACACGATGATCTTCGCCAGGACCGTGAACTTGAGACCGTTTATGGTATCCAATACGACAGTTGCTGCTGGAGCCTGAGGCTGGTTAAAAGGCGTTATTATACCGACGCCTACCCGTCCGACCCTTACCAGGAAGCCCTGTTTGTCGAACTGGAATTAAAAGGTTTATCCAGCTTTGGCCAGAAAAATCAGATCGATTCACTACTGAATCGTGGTATTCTAGGCTATTCACAGTAACACGGCTTTTTTAACAAATTTGCCCCGATTTTATTAATAAACTTAAAGTAGTAAGAGTCCAAAATGTTCTTCCCAATAGTCCAGCCCGTATT
>JALTLP010000202.1 GCA_027001895.1 Chromatiales bacterium
TGAATTTCAATCAACGTTCCTGATAATCCGTTTTTTATCCGACCAGACTGCATACTCATTACCATTTGGGTCGGTAAAATGAAACCGTCGACCACCGGGGAATTCAAATACGGGTTTTACAATCTTGCCACCGGCTTTTTTTATATTCGATTTTGTTTCCTCAATATCTTCACTATAGAAAACAACCAGCGTACTGCCATTGTCCGTTGTCGAACTGAGATCAGATTTATAAAAACCACCGTTTAATCCGGCATTAAAAAATGCCGTGTATTCCGGGCCATAATCAGTAAATTCCCAGCTAAAAACTGTGCCAAAGAAATTCCTGGCTGCGTCCAGATCTTTTGCCGGAAATTCAACATAATTTATCTTTTCATTATTTTTCATGTGCATACTCCCTTTACATGTATTAAAGCATAACACGAAAAAAACCCGGCATATTAAATATGCCAGGTCATATAACGGTATTAAATTTTAATTATTTTCGGACTCGTTTTATTGTAATTTTTGCTGCCGGGTTACGCCAGTCAAACTGTGCTTTGTCAAGATCTGCGATTCCCTGAATACCGGGATGAACATGCACAAAGCCTTCACCTGTTTCCGGATTGGTTCCTTCTCCTGAGCAAACAAAACCAGGACCCGGAATAGACACACATAACTCGTCATTTATTTCACTACCCGCATCATAAACAGGAGAGTATTTTGTAATTTTGTGTTTGTTTTTTCCTACACGTACGCCATTAAGCGCAAAGAACGCATCGTTCGAAGGTACAAGCATTGATGCAACTGAAATATGCTGGTACTCGCTGTTTGTTTTTACTCGTAATGTTACAGATTTACCCGGTGGTAATGGTGCCGTTGCCTGTGCAACGTCAAGCGCGTGTCCTGAGCTGAGCAAGCCTTCTGCAAGCGGGTTGGTATTACCGCTTTCGGCCATTACTTCCAGCTCTGGACTGGCAGGTTTACCCAGTTCAAATAATTTTATACCACGATGATGTGATGCAACCATGATGGGTGTAAAAAATTCACCATGCGTTATATTGGTGATGGTGACTTCATACATTTCTTCATGTTCAGCTGCCATTGTGTCACATGATGCTAATGCAGTGCCTAGAAAAATAACAGCAGAGACTTTCCATATTAATGATTTCATTTAACTTACTCCTTATTGGAATGATATTTATAGTGTTCAGCCGGTTTAGCTGAACATTAATCATTGCAACAAGTCGTAACAACAAGGTCACGCAAAAATAACAAATTTATAACTTTTACGGTAATCTGTCCTGAGGCATATTAAGAGGGTATTTTATTAATCACAGCAGAATATCAAGCGGCATAAACACGCATCGGGAAGGAAAATACCGTGCCTTTGTTTTCGACACTTTGTACTTTAATTTTAGAGCCATGCAGTTCGACAATACGTTTTGAAATTGCCAGACCTAAACCGGAACTCTGCCCGACAAGTTTTGTAATATTAACCACGTTATCAGTATTATGCCCTATATGGGTATTGGTGCGGCTTTTGTCAACCCGATAAAAGCGGTCAAAAATATGATTCAACTCATCTTTAGGTATACCCTGACCATTATCAGCCACCTTAACAATCACTTTGTCCCCGACAACATCAAAGCCAATGGATATCTTGCCACCTTCGTCTGTATGGCGCATGGCATTTTCAATCAGGTTTTCAAGCACACGTTGGATCATGGCAATGTCTGCATGTACCCAGGTCGTGGCATCATCACACCTGACAGCAAGTTCGATATTTTTTTCTTTTGCCCGCAACTGAAATTTCTGGCCTACGTCATGCATAAGTTCGCCCAGCGAAAAAGGCTCTGCATCCAGAACAGACTCACATGAATCAAGCCGTGCAAGTTCAAATAATTCATCAACTAACGTGCTAAGACGTTTACTTTGTGAATAGGCAACGTCCAGAAAGTGTTTTCGCTCTGCTTCTGAAGCATTATTTTTTATTGCCAGTGTTTCAATATAGCTCTGCAAGGTTGCCAGTGGTGTTCGTAAGTCGTGTGATACGTTGGCAATTAACTCTCTGCGCTGATTATCATTTTTTTTAAGTTTAAGAATTTGTTCGTCTATCCTGTCTGCCATCGCATTAAACTGTGCGCCAAGCTGTTCAACCTCGTCCCCATGTTTATATCTTGCAGGATAACGTTGTTCTGTATTTGTTTTATTTTCGTTGGAAGAATAATTGCCAATTATGTTTGTTAATCTTTTCAGGCGCCTGGTAAGTAATGCAAAAATACCTAAACCAACAACCAGTACAAAAGCAAACATAAGCCCTAAACTTAACAGGCTGTTACTAAGAATATAGCTGTCCTTAATCTGTTCGCTGATAGTCTGATAGTCTTCACCGCCGAGGATAATATATAAATAACCTTCAAGCTTACCTTTTGCGGGTATACGTGCCGCAGAAAATACTTTCTTTCCTGTCGTCTGGCGGGGGTCGTCTGCCATTACTGGCAATATAGCTTTATTATTAATAAAGTCGGTTATCGGTTTCAGGTTTACTTTTTTACGAACTATTTTCTCCGCGGGCGCATCATAACCAAGTATATTGCCTTCCTTATCCAGTAAATAAACCTCAATGGAAGGATTTATTTCCATTAACATATGAAACAGGTGTTCAAGCGCTTTTTTATTAACCTGTTTATCCTGTAGCAGGCTTTCACTTGCCACTATATTCTTTGCAAGCGTTTTATTCAGTTTTTGTTTAGTTTCATGCTGATACATTTCACTGCTGTAGCGCAGTGAAAAAAAACCGATACCCGCAAGCAGCACAACAATTACAAGCAAGGTAACAACCAGTTTACTGTATAGGGTTCTAAACATTATTATGTAGCAGCCACTTTTTTATTTTCTGCCAGATCTTCCGAGAACTTGTAACCCACCCCCCAGACGGTAAGAATATATTTCGGCTTGGCTGCATCTTTTTCTATTTTTGCTCGCAAACGATTTATATGCGAGTTAACTGTGTGTTCATAACCTTCGTGACCATAACCCCATACCTTGTCAAGCAACTGACTGCGACTGAAGACCAGCCCAGGCTTGCGGATAAAAAATAGCAGCAAATCAAACTCCGTTGCTGTTAATTCGACTGCCCTGCCCGCCAGGCTAACAGCACGCCTTTCAATATTCACTTCAAGCTCACCCTGTTTAATTACCTGATCGGCAATGTCAGTACTATCAGCGGAATCTTTCTTATAGCTTTCGTTACGTCTTATCACCGCATTTACACGCGCGACCAGCTCACGGATACTAAAAGGTTTGGTAAGGTAGTCGTCTGCACCCGTTTCCAGGCCCAGCACGCGATCCGCTTCAGAAGTTTTTGCTGTTAACATAATCACAGGAGTATAAACATTTTTACTCCGCAGTTTTTTACAGACATCAATGCCATTCATTCCTGGCATCATAATATCAAGGAGTATAAGCTGGTAATCATTTTCCTGTGCAAGCCTGTAACCGTCTTTGCCATTAAATACCTTGTCGACATGCATGTTTAAGTCTTCAAGGTGCATCGCAATAATATGCGCCAGGTCGCGATTATCTTCGATAATGAGTATTCGCTGACTGCTCTGATGTTTACTAATATCCATAATTTCGCCCATTGTTAAAATGTAGCGCGAATTTGTCACGCAATTATCACATTTTTGCAGCTAAAGCAGCACAATCAAAGACCCTGATATTCTGTCGAGGTTCAGCCTGTTAATCTTTAAATATAATAACAAACCTGTTTATCTAATAAATACAACAACTTATTATTAACTACACAGCTACAGTTTATTCTTAAATCGACTGCGCTTTTCCTTAAGCTTGCCGCCATGTAACAGCGCAGAGATAAAGGCAGGGAAATCGGGGAAGCTGTTATGTTGATGCTTTATTTTATTTAATCTTTCGACTTCATCAAGCACCGGGCTAACTATCTTCATAACCCGTGCACTGCGTAACCAGTCCAGTTGACTGGTTAACAGCTCTGTTCTGTTGCCTAACTCATAGAATAAGCGCAGGGTTTTTTGCGGGTTTGCGGCCAGCTCACCAAAGTCATCAATGTGTGGCGGAAACTTCGGTGCCACCAGACGGATAATTTTAGTTAGTACATCAACATTCAGGCTTATCTCATCAAGCAAGGCAACGCTAAAGTCCAGCAAGGGGAGTAATTTTTCTTTTGAACGGTAGGTATAATCCTGCATCTGTTGCCAGTATCCGTCTGGCCTGATAATAAAGGCCGTTGTCATCCATACAATACGCATACGCGGGTTAAGGTTTGTTTCTGTTTCCAGTATTTTTTCGACAATCGTTAGCAGTTGATTTTTATCGGCATAACGAAGTGCTATTGCCAGCAACACGCCAAGTGTTTTTTTCTTATAGCCATGCCATGCTGACAATATGGGTAAAATAATTTCGCCTACCCGTTCCTGCCCCTTTCGGGTTTTAAGCTGCTCGCCCAGCCCTGGCAAATAGGATACATCTTTTTTTATTTGTACCGCCCAGAACTCCTGAAATGTCTGACTTAGCAGTACCCGGTCATAACTGAAAAATGCATCAACCCAGATATTCCTGAAATCGTTACTGTTGGCATAATGAAAACAAAGCGCAGAGGCAAGTACCTGTTTGTCGAGCAAAGAAAAGGCTTTATCCGATTCTGAATATTTTTTTACCAGCAAATCCATACCAGCAAGGACAATATAACCGACTTCGAATCGCTCACCATCAGCCATTTTTTTGCCAATTTCTGCAGGTGTTGGAAAACGATTAGAGCTTAATACATTTACAAGCCCTTCTATAATTGCCTCAGCAAGATCATCACTGACAAGAAAATGAATACGTTGCTCAGGCGAAAAAGTATTGTCTATCTCCAGAAATAAACCAAGGTAAGCCTTGGCAAAGGGTTCGAGAATATCTGTATTTTTCCCGCTACGAATTTGTGTATGTTGCCCGGCCAGTTGTTTATTATTTTCGGCGCGAGTTTCGGCATGAAGCCGTGCTTCGTTTATAAGATGTGATTCAGATTGGCTGTTAAAACTCATGCAGGCAGAACGTTATTCAAATTCAAGTTCCTGGAAAACCTGTTGAGCATTTCGCCCCCGCAGGCTTTTAAAGTTTTTAAGATAACTAAATTTATCCTGGTCCAGCTTACCAACGTTTTCTATACCACCACCGGCCTCGATATATTCTTTTAGAATTTTTCTTAAAAATACCAGATAGTCGTAGGTGTCTTTTTTTGCCACAGCCAGCGTCGTTGGAACGCCATGCCCCGGTACAACATGTTTTGGTTTAAAGGATGCCATTTTTTCAAATACCTTTATCCATGAACGGCTGTTTGAATGAGCTGATACGCCTAACATCCGTTGTGTATAAACAATATCTCCTGTAAAAACCACCTGTTGTTCAGGCAACCAGACGAAGCTATCGCCCGCGGTATGTGCCGTGCCTGCATGGACTATTCTGAAGGTAACCCCACCAATAACAAAATCATACTCTTTATCAAACGTTTTATCGGCATAAACCGGGTTGGTCTTTTTAAGATTTTTTTCACCGATTAAACTACCCAGGCGAAAATACTGATCCTGTAAGCCTTCTTTCTGGCCTTTAACCGCATCCTTACTTGCTATGATGCTGGCACCCTGCTTTTTAAAATATTCATTGCCCAACCAGCGGTGATCCTGAACACCTGAATTAATAACTATTTTCACAGGTTGTTTGGTAACACTTTTTATCAGTTGATGAATTCTTGCTGCGCCTTCCCAGGTTGCGCCGGGGTCAATTAACACAACGCCCTGTTGTGTAACAACAAAACCAAATGTTGCATTACTGCCCATATTGGCTTTTGTACGATTACCCAGTGGGCCAACAATGGCATAGATATTATTGGCTACTTTTGTCAGTTTTATATCAGTCGTCGTTTTTGCATACGTTGCTGACAATCCCATAATACAGCTAATGATGATGGCTGCGATCTTTTTCATATTTAATCTCTAATTACTAACAGACACTGAACACCAGTATGCCATTGTCGTAGCAGAGTTCAAATAGCTAAATATGATTTATATATAAGGAATGCACACACTCGAAGTATGTCTTGAGCATATTAAAGTACCGCGCAGCACTTCAAGTCGTTTAGTAAGACTCACCCCAGGAAAGATTATGCTCAAGATTTTCAATTTTAAACTGTTGTTCAGCAATCATTTCCTTGGCAAGGTCTCCCAACGAAATCATGCCGAGTAGATGGTTGTTATCCAGTACGGGTAGATGACGGATACGGCGCTGAGTCATCACCGCCATACATTCTGTCACCGTTTGATGTGGATGGGTAAAAAAAACGTCTTTCGTCATAATATCTTTTATAACGGTCTCTTCTGCCGACATTTTTTTCAGGATTAAGCGTCTTGCGCAGTCCCGTTCTGACACAATACCGACCAGTTTGCCGTTGTCGACAACGGCCAGCGCACCGATGCCTTTTTCGTCCATAATTTTAATCGCGTTAAATACCGAGTCGTCCGGCTCTATTGTCCAAACATGCGTACCCTTGGTTTCGAGCATTTTTCCAATCTGGGACATAATAACCTCCATAAAATTAACCGCGCACTATTAAGTAAAGTACATATCTTGCTAAAAATACAGATAGATAGCCTTATTTAAATCGGGATTTAGGTTTTTTGCCGACATATTCACAGCAAATTATCTCTGTACTCAGACTGAACCGGCCTGTTTAACGCTTAATGGTGATAACCAGGCGTCTTTTTCATAATTGCGAACAGTATGTTGATTGCCCACGGCAATAATACCGGACTCATTCTCTATTGCTTCACCACTGATACTCAATAATTCAACCGCCGAGGGTGTAACAAGCCCTGACTGTAGTGATTCGACCGTAATTAACAGGTTATCCAGGGCTTCTTTGTTTTCTACCTTTATACTTACCGATAATTCATATTCGATCATTTTTTACTCCTTAAGTCGTTTTGTGTAATTCGCTGTTATTTATTTCATGGGCGAAAACAAGCAGTCGTAGTTTAGTGCCGGTCTGAATACTGTTAAACGGGTAACAGGTGACAAGCACCAGCTCTTTAGATGATGAATCCATTTCAATCTGTGCATGATTCTGCTGAACCACTTTTGTTCCGGTTATCCTGTAATAAACCTTGTTAGCCGAACTTGTTTCAATAGTGATTAAATCGCCTTTTTTTATGTCTTTTAAAAATCTGAAATGCGTGTCACGGTGTGCACTGATTAAACTCACACCCTGCTCACCCGGCTTCGCCGTACCAAAACGATAAGCCGGGCCAAATGCCAGATTACGACCGCTGTCACCGGCAAGAATAATCATTTTCTTACCCACAGATGGCACCTCTATTTTTGCAACAGGCCAGGTATCGGCCCATGCCCAGGGTTTTACTTTTGCTTCACCCTGTAGAGTTTTATCCCATGCACTTAAAAGTAGCTGTTGCGCCAGCAAAGCCTTTACATGAATATAAGCTGAGGTGCCAATCTGCCAGAAAGCAACCAGCAGTGTAATAACAATAAAAAGTCGCTGAAATATTTTCATCTTCACACTCCTGTTTAAACACTACAGCCTTGTAATTTTACGAATTACATTAAACTGGCTGCTTATTAAAGCCACTAACAATAAAGTAATACCAAATAGTAAATTAAGCGCCGCAGTTGTTGCCGTCTGTGCCATGCTGCCAAATACTTTTTTATAAATTATGTCTGCAGGCAGATTAACTTTAAACGCATGCTTGTTTAACAGTTCATTTAAAGGGCGCGATGGTGTTATATCAACAGCAACAAGTGAAGTGTATTTACTCACCAGATGATGATTTAACGCCACTTCAGTCACCTGTTTTTTTACCTTCTGTTTTTCTGCACCTTCGTACAGGCTATCCATAAGACTGGATATTTTTTTACGCGCCCACAAAACACCAACATCACTTGCCTGTGCTGTGTCCGATATTTTCAGTTGCATATTCCACTGGCTGTTATTTAATTCTGCTGTAAGGTCAATTTTGTCAAGCGCCTCTTTAGACTTAACCGCGATAATAACGGGTTCACCAAGATACAGATCAGGTTGTTTTTCTGGCCAGGCTTCAACCTTTTCTGCGGTGTTATAGTTTATTTTCAGATTTTTAAGAACCGGTGATTCAAGCTTGCTAAATAACTCTGCCATTTTTTGTTGTACTTCATTAACATTACCAATATAGGTAAATGTACCCCGGCCATGTTTAGCCGCTTTCGTCATAAAATAACTGTTAGGCGCCGAACCTATACCCACCGTAAACAAACGGCTTTCACCCAGCCTGCTTTTTATAAGTTTAAATAAACTATCTTCATTACCGACACTGCCATCGGTTAAGAAAATAACCTGTCGTATTTTTCCGGTTTCGGAATGGCTGGTCTGCTGGTCGAAGGCCAGATTAAGGGCTGAAGCCATTTCTGTACCACCATCGGCCTGCAGACTTTTAATAAAGCGTCTTGCGGCCACCTTATTTCGGTGGCTTGCATTTACTGCATGACCAAATAATTTATGCGCCGATGAATTAAATTCAATAATATTAAAAGTTTCTTTTGCTGACAGTTGATCAATAGCCAGTAACAATGCCTTTCTTGCCTGACGGATTGACGTTCCTGCCATCGAACCAGATGTATCAATAATATAAATAACTTCACGAGACAGCCTTGTGCGTGCCATACTAATATCAGTTGGTGGCATAACCATTAGCAGGTGATAATACTCACCTTTATGCTGCTGGCTAAATACCGCTGCACGTGGCTGTTTACCAATAGCTGTTTGCCAACGCAGAGAAAAGTCTCTGTCTGCATAGTTAGCCTTTTCAGAATTACCAGGCAACAGAGTAACCGTATACTTTCCGGCTCCATGGTTTACCGTGGAAACACGATGATAATCCGAACGGATTGTTTCAATATCAAAACCGGCATCAAGCTCAACACGCAAATTAATCTTGTTAATTTTTTCTGTGCTTACCGGTGGCGTTATATATGAAGCATCTGCTACCTGTTGAGTATTCATTGCCCAACCACGCCCTGCACTGTTGTTAGCTGATGTTATTTCAGTTTTTTCGTTTATAACTTTACCTGGGATATATCGCGGGTTAATAGCCATAGGAAAACGCATGTTAAATTCCCCTGTGCTTTTTTGTATATCCTGATTACTAATAAACTGATACTGAATATTTTGCTGGTATTCTATTACGACTTTAATTGTTTCACCTGGCCCGATATTAGCTATCGTATTTCGAAACATATTTGGCCGTTGTTGCTCAACAAGACTGGCCTTTTTACCTTGCTGTTTCGCCTTGTTATAGATTTTTCTGGCTTCTTCTCGTGGCTTTATCTTTCCTTCTATTATTCTTGAACCCACATACATTTTCATATGATCAACCGCTGCATCTTCTGGTAAAGGAAAAACATATAATCCTTCCAGCCATTGCATGCTGTTATTTTTAAACTGCTGGGTTATCTTTGCCCGTGCTATCATACCGGTTACTTTTATATCCACATCGGTGCTTACAGTCGCCGCCGGAATATAGCGACCGACCGTGTCGGTTTTATAAAGCAACATACCTTGTGTCACTTCAGCAAGGCTTATTTCACGGTGTTGCCTGTCTGACCATTGCGTATCACTGCTAAATGCAACGTTAATTGAAAAATACAAAATAATTAAAAATGAAAGCACTTCCAGCAGTACTATCAGTAAACAAGCCAGCTCATCCATAAAGTTGTGCCATTGCCTGCGATTTATCAGTGTCTGTTTCATAATTTCCCTCGTTTATGCTTTAAAGTCATTGGCCCAGCGTGCCGTCCGTGGCATGTTAAAATTTACTTATTTTTAGTCCTGTTGCGCGCCGGTATTGCAATCATTAAAGCAACTGGATATGGCAGTAAGCGGTAACAATGCAGGCAATAACGGGATTAAATATGATGAATTATGGCAATCGGTTTTTTGCCGCCAAAAACCGGCCTGACTGTGCTAAATTACAAAAAAAACAGACGGGTAACACCATGGCAAGAACCATAGCAATTGTTGAAGATGAACCGGCATTACGCGAAAACTATTCCGATGCCCTGCATAAACAGGGTTATGCTGTTAAAACCTATGCAAGCCGAAATGAAGCTATCGATGCCTTTTCTGACACGTTACCTGACCTGGCGCTGCTCGATATCGGCCTGGAAAATGATGTTGACGGTGGTTTTGAAGTATGTCGTTTTCTACGCAGTGCTTCGGCAACTTTGCCAATAATATTTCTTACTGCGCGTGACAGCGATCTGGACACTATTTCAGGACTAAGACTCGGTGCAGATGATTACCTGACAAAGGATATGTCGCTGGCAAACCTGTGTGCCCGTATAAGCGCCCTGTTCCGCCGTATCGACGCCTTTGCTGCAAATAATGACAAAGATGAAGGCGATATTATCGAACGTGGCTCACTGACCATTGACACTAATCGCTATGCCATAGAATGGAATAATTCACCGGTCGATTTAACCTTAACCGAATTCTGGATGGTTTATACCCTTGCATATCGCCCTGGCCATGTTAAGAACCGTGAACAATTAATGGAAGATGCAAAAATTGTTGTCGATGATGCGACAATTACTTCTCATATAAAAAGAATTCGCAAAAAATTCCAGTCCGTTGATAAAACCTTTAACTGTATTGATACAGTTTACGGTATGGGTTATCGCTGGAACAATACTAACTAAATCCAATGGCCTTTAAATTTACCATACAACGTAAACTTTTGCTGGCATCAGCAACCTTGCTGATTATCCCGTGGATAGGGTATCAATATATCCAGGAAATGCAAAACTATCTACAAAAAGGCATGGAAGACAGCTTACTTGAAAAAGTAAAACTTATTGCTGCCTCTCTTCATGAACGCCCAACATTATTCAGAAACCAGAATGGCAAAGTACACAATACCCTGCAACCGATTACAACAACACAGCATTTATATGTTCGTCCTCTGAAGTCACGTATCAAGCTGGATGGTATCAATGATGACTGGGCCGGTTTTAAAAGTAAAACCCTGAGCTATGACAAAAATAATGACCTGTTAAAAAACAATAATGCTGATCTGCAGTACAAAATGCAGCTTGGTTCAAAAAAACACTCACTATATGTTTTTTTTCAGGTTACAGATGATATTACTGTTTTCAGAAAACGCAACAGTCTGCATATTGACCAGTCTGACCATCTTGTCATTGCCATGCAAAACAGGAAAGGTGAATATGTGCGTTATATCTTAACAGCCAGAAAACCTGGCTGGGTAAGTGCATATCGTATTAACCCTGACAACAGTAACGCACCGGAAATTCGCATAAAGGGAAACTGGTTAACAACGTCCTCTGGTTATAATATTGAAATACGGATCCCAACATATTTAATCGGGGAGAAACTTTCATTTGCATTTGCAGATGTTGATGACAGACAAACACGTAAGATTAAAAGTATTATCGCAACTTCCGGAATTGATTCGCTGCAACAGCTTGGAACAATCGTGGTTCCATCGGTACAGGTAGAAAAATTACTTGCCCAGGTAAAACAGAAAAATTCGCGAATCTGGGTTGTAAACAGTTATTTTCATGTTGTCGGCCTTACCGACCAGCTTGTTAATGAGCAAGCCGGCTATCCCGAAGCTGTAAATCAACCCGAGCAGGTACAACGCTCCATAATAAGCGGTTTAATGCACCTGTTATACCAGCAGTTTATGAAGCAACCTTCAAATATATTTATTGATGATTTATCTTCGGCTTCTCAACTCAACACACCCGAGGTAGTCAGTGCCTTAAACGGCAAAGCCATGACTGCGTGGCGAAGCACACCGGATAACAGGGTAAGCATCCTGACTGCCACACACCCTGTCTATTCAGACGGAAAGGTTATCGGCGCTGTTGCTATTGAGCAAACCAGTAATAATATTTTGTTATTACAAAACCAGGCAATGGAAATACTGATCAACCTGAGTATACTCACTTTTTTAATCGCCTTTATTGTATTACTGGCTGTTGCGATACGGCTGTCGGCACGAATACGTAAATTACGTGACGAGGCGGAAAATTCTATTTCCCAGGATGGCAAGGTGACCGGACACATTAGTAACAGCAACAGCAACGATGAAATAGGTGATCTAAGCCGTAGCACCTCAGACATGCTGGAACGACTCGGACAATATAACCGCTATCTTGAAAGCATGGCAAGCAAACTGGCTCATGAATTACGCACCCCGATTACCGTGGTACGTTCATCTATTGAAAATATGGAACACACGAATAAAGAAGATAAAACTGTATATCTGCAACGCGCAAGTGAGGGTATAAACCGTCTGAATAATATTTTAACCCGCATGAGTGAAGCATCTCGACTCGAACAAACGCTGCAAACAGAGGACACTGAAGTTTTTGCACTTAACGAGCTTGTTCAGGGTTGTGTTGAAGGTTACCAGCAAGCAAGAGCTGAACAGGGTTATATCTTCAAAACAGACACAAACCAACCTGTTACTATAAAAGGCAGCCCCGACCTGGTTGCACAGATGCTGGATAAACTGGTTTCCAATGCAAATGACTTTAGCGACACAGGAACAGATATTATTATTCTTTTAAAAACTGACGCAAACAATGCCATTGTCCGGGTTATAAATACAGGCAAACCCCTGCAACATGAAATGCAAAATAACCTGTTTGATTCTATGGTTTCACTGCGAACCCGGAAAACCGAACAACCGCATCTTGGACTTGGCCTGCATATTGTAAGACTGATAGCCGAGTTTCATCATGGTAAGGTAAAAGCATATAATATGGACAATAATCAGGTTTGTTTTGAAGTAAGTATACCGCTATACAGCTAAATATTACTGGCTGTCTTTAAATCGCTGAATACGCTCACTGAAAGCCGGGTGGGTGGAAAAATAATCTGTTAAATCTTTTTCATCACTATTCTTATTGGCCTGCACTGAATATTTCATGCAATAATCTTCAATCGTGCTTAATTCATGACTGCTTAAATTCGTTTCTGTTTTTTCCCGGTCGGCTTTATTTGTAGCATCATTTGTCTTTTTATTAGTAGTCACTTTTTTAGCTTTTAACTCTTCAAACTTTTTATCAAAACAACTCAGATAAGAATCGGAATAACTCGCGGCCAGTTTTTCCATTATTGTTACAAAATTTTTTTACTAAATATTATGCTGCTTCATGTATTCAAGCGCAAAAGTATCTGCTTCGGTTTCCATATTTTGTGAATAACCCGACTTAACCAGCACCAGGGGTAAGGCGGTAATAACCGAGCTGCTGGTTGAAACATCGCCTGTTAAGACCATTGCAAACATTGCCAGGCTGAATTGTTGCAGTGCAGAACGAAGGCTATGCTTACGAATAACATGGCCTATCTCATGCAACATAATCGCTACAACTTCATCATCCGTTGCAGCAAGCTTAATCAGCTCATCGGTAAATATAATTGTCCCATCCGGTAGTGCAAAGGCATTAGCATGAATAGGGCCGCCGCCTCTGAATTGCAGATTAAACTCATAATTATGCTCAATGCTGTTAACAAGCTGGTTAAAACGGCTTGTCAGGCGTTGCTGCTTTTCCTGGTTCAGCTCGGTTTCTTCTAACCAGTTGTTGTCCATATACTCCAGCATGCCCTGCCCGAGGTAATTCGATGCCTTGTCAGGGATAACCTCTGCCAACTGCCTGCTAAATGCCGGAATACCGTATTGTATAAATGCCCAACTGGAGACGATTACCAGCACCAGTGTAAAAAGAACGAACGTTCGTTTTGATTCAAGCTTATGAGCAAAACCTTTAAATACAGAAGGTGCATAGTCGTTTTCCAGCTTGTCAATGGCATCATTATCCTTTGTTTCAAAAACTGAGCCATCAGGGAAATTTATATAACGCGTTGTATTGGCAACCCTCGATGATATCTGAGCGGAATCAAACGGAACGCTTTTATCAATTTCCAGAAAACTTATATTACCCTCAGCATCAACCTGCAGTGTCACTTGCTGCTTTCTTGATGTATTTCCGTCGAAATAAATTCCACTGACCATACAGACTAAAAACCAATATCCATATCAAAGATCTCGCCAATCTCTTCACCCATGGCAGACTGCTGCTCAACCTGAGTTGAAACAAATTGATCAAGATCACCCACCATTTCCAGTTGTGTAACCGATGCCTTGTACCTTAAAGTACGAATTTTTGCCCAGGGCATTAATAAACCCAGTGAAATCATAATACCAATCGTATTGGTCACATACAGATACATCATATAGCCTGTTTTTAAGCCCGATTTAAGCTGATGCCCGTCAACAGACAGGTTGTTGTATATCAGATTAGTACGCTTTGCCTGAATATAAGCAAACATCCACAGGTATACTGGCAGGATTAAAACCATCATAACAAAAGGCAGAAATACGGCGATTTCATCCCCGCTCGTTTCTTTCAAACCGGCAGCGATTGCAAAAAATAAACCGCCAACAACAGAAAAAGCAATAACGAAAATCAGATATGCCTTTAAATACATTGCATAAAAGTTTTTGCCCGATGCTGTAAAATTAAATGCCGCACTGCCATAACAGGAATGAGTGGCTTTAAAACGTGCTATCATGCATTCCCACCAGGGAAACATAAACATAATAATAGCGACTAACACCATCATGGCAATGCCTGCATCAGGGTTGATGTCTTCACCCGAGTCGGTTGCAAGGTTAATCAACATCGCAACAAACATATAACTGCCAACAATAAGAACAGGTATTGAAAATATATAGTACGAACGCATATAGTCTTTTTTAAAATTAAACCTTACATTCCGATAAACCGAATTCCTTAAGCGAAATGCCATTGACATAACAACAAATGCCGGCACCAGTAACATAATAACCAGAATACTGATTCCGCCAACTGTCATATTCATTGCAGACGAAAGGTAATAGGCCATAAAAATAACAAAGGCGATAATACGACCTTTTAAAATTTGCACGGGGTTTGCGGTATAACGAAAAGAAGCATTATCCAGCAATGTATTACTGTAAAAATACTGGTTTGTTCTGACTTTTGCCCATGCTGAATATATA
>JALTLP010000203.1 GCA_027001895.1 Chromatiales bacterium
AAATTACATATGCAAACACTGTGTGGCATCGCACATTATGATTTTAATATGGCCGGGGCTTATAGTTATGAGCAGGCATTCGAAGTGATGCGAAAATTACGCCTTAGCAAAGCTGAAGCAGCCCAACAATATCGTCGAATGCTATTTAATATCATTGCACGTAACCAGGATGATCACACAAAAAATATATCTTTTCTTATGAGCAAAGATGGTATCTGGAAATTATCGCCTGCATATGATCTTACCTATTCTCATAATCCAGCCGGAAAATGGACAAGCCAACACCAAATGAGTGTCAACGGCAAACGTGATAATTTTACCAGGGAAGAATTAATTTATACTGGTAAATCAATTAGCATTTCAAAACCAGAAGCAATAATGGATGAAGTAATGATGGCTATAAATAAATGGCCATACTTTGCTGATAAAGCAGGTGTAAAAAAAGAACACAGCTTAGAAATTAAAAAACAACATCGCAAATTATAACTGAGTAAATCACCTAATGCTCTCTTGTTGCAAAGAAGCGGATATCCGGCCAGCGTTCAATCATTAAATCGAGGTTAACCCGGGTTGGCGCAAGATAAGTAAGACTTTGTGATGCATCGAGTGCCAGGTTGTCTGCTGCTTTCTTTTTAAAGTCTTCGAGCATTTTAGCATCGTCACATTCAACCCAGCGTGCAACTGACACATTTACATTTTCAAACGTGCAATCAACACTGTATTCAGTTTTTAAACGCGCAGCGACCACTTCAAATTGCAGCACACCAACTGCACCAACAATCACATCGTTATTATTCATCGGCCGAAACACCTGGGTGGCCCCTTCTTCACTTAACTGGTCGAGTCCTTTTTGTAACTGTTTTAGTTTAAGCGGATCTTTTAAACGAACACGACGAAACAGTTCAGGCGCAAAGTTTGGAATGCCGGTAAATTTAAGATCTTCACCCTGGGTAAAGGTATCTCCAATTTGAATAGAACCGTGATTATGTAAACCGATAATGTCGCCGGGGTAGGCTTCTTCTACATGCGAGCGGTCACTGGCCATAAAAGTAATCGCGTTACCGACTTTGATATCTTTTTTAATACGCACATGGCGCATCTTCATGCCTTTTTCATACTTGCCGGAACAAATACGTAAAAATGCAATACGATCACGGTGTGATGGATCCATATTGGCCTGTATTTTAAAGACAAAGCCGGAAAATTTTTCTTCTTCCGGTTCTACCAGACGTTCATGTGTTGCGCGTGCTAATGGTGCAGGAGCTTCATCGGCAAAGTATTCCAGTAACTCGTCGATACCGAAATTATTAATTGCCGAACCAAAAAATACCGGGGTTTGTTTACCGGCAAGCAAAGCGTCCCGGTCGAAAGTATGGCTGGCACCCTGCACCAGTTCAATTTCATCGCGCAGTTCCTGTGCCATATCACCAATTACTTCGTCCAGCCTTGGGTTATCAATGCCTTCAATGACTTCACCAACATTGATTTTGCCACCGTGGGTGGCACTGAATAAATGCACCTTGTCCTTATATATATGGTATACGCCTTTAAAGCGTTTCCCCATACCAATCGGCCAGGTAATTGGCGCACATTCGATTTTTAATACGCTTTCTACTTCATCAAGTAAGTCAATCGGCTCGCGGCCTTCACGATCCAGTTTGTTTATAAAGGTAAGTATCGGTGTATCACGCAGACGACACACTTCCATTAACTTAATGGTGCGATCTTCTACACCCTTGGCCACGTCGATAACCATTAAGGCTGAATCCACCGCAGTTAATACCCGGTAAGTATCTTCGGAAAAGTCCTCGTGGCCGGGGGTATCGAGTAAATTAATTATCTTGTCACGATAGGGAAACTGCATGACCGCCGATGAAACCGAGATACCCCGGTCTTTTTCCATTTCCATCCAGTCGGATGTGGCGTGTTTATCCGCTTTACGACCTTTTACCGTCCCGGCAGACTGAATGGCACCTCCGAATAACAATAGTTTTTCAGTTAAGGTTGTTTTACCGGCATCCGGGTGGGAGATAATCGCAAACGTGCGTCTCTTATTGATTTCATTGATAAAATTACTGTCTGACAAACTTTTTTCTCCAAATATGTATACAGATATGTACACAACAATAAATATAACGCTTAAGCCTTGATATCGACAGTAAGGACTACCCAGAACCTGAGACTAAGCCAGCAAAACCTACGTCAAAGCACTTGAAAAATAGCTGGTTATTATATCCCAAGTTGCACAGCCTATAATAGGCTCGTAATGACCCTGTTCGATGGAATCCGGTAAATATGTAGTTCATCATCATTGTCAGGAGCGAAACAACGATGTCAGGGAGTGACATCATACATCACAAGATCAAGCGCCATAATTAACGCATCTTCACGACCCTGTTTTGCCGGGTAATAGTCTTTACGTGTACCCACCTCGTTAAAGCCATACTTTTGATATAAATGAACAGCCGTCACGTTTGATGGGCGCACTTCTAATAGTAGCACTTCGGCTTTATGATCGATGGCCAGGTCAATTAAATGCTGCAATAACATTTTACCTATCCCCTGCCCCTGACAATCCTTACGAACACACAAGGTAAGAATATGCGCTTCACCGGCTCCGGCCGATAAAACACAATAGGCCTGGATCTGGTAATCCTTTTTGTAAGTCCAGCAGGAATAACCGACCTGGATACAGTCGGCAAAAATTGATTTTGTCCACGGAAAGTCATACAAGCTGGTTTCAATACCCATTACTTCATCGATATCGCACATGCGCATCGGGCAAAAACCGTTTTCACTATTGTCGATAACCGCGCTCATAAAACAAAGTATAGCCTTTACAGAACCGATTCGGTACCGATTGTCTTTTTAGCAAACAATAAATCCTGCCAGGCTTTGGCTTTGTCTGCCGGTATACTGAGTAACGATGCCGGATGGTAGGTGACTATAACCGGTGCATCAATGTCTTCTATTGAATGGACTTTCTGACGTAACCGCGCCATGGTGGAATGCGAGTCAAGCAACTGCTGGGCTGCGTTTTGTCCGACGACTAAAATAAGTTTAGGCTTAACCAGTTTAATTTGTTGCTTAAGATAATTTAAGCAATTATCTGATTCTTCTGCTTTAGCCTTTCGATTATTAGGCGTAATACATTTTAAAACATTACTCACATAAACCTGCTGACGACTTAGACCTATTGCACGCAGCATGGCGGCAAGTAAATTACCTGCACTGGCACTAAAGGGCTCGCCGCTTTGATCATCATCAACAGAAGGTAAGTCACCAATAATAAACCAGTCTGCTGCCTCACTACCGTTGCCAAACACCGTATTCGTCCGGCTCTGGTGTAACGAACATAAAGTACAAGCTGCCACGGCCTGTTTTAAACCGTTCCAGTCTGCAGGTATATTGATTGCCTGCTTTTGTTCAGTAACATCGTTTATTGCGGATTCGGTAGCCGCCGCTGTAACTTTAGTCGAAACAACTTCAGACGGTAACCTTTCTGTTGGTATAGTTTTTTCTGGAATAACGTCTGCGACTGGGCTACGTGAAACCCACACATCAATACCCATGGCTTCAAGACAGGCACGTTGTGTGGGGTTCAGCGACTTCATAAAGTAACCTTAAACATCGCCCTTCTGCGGATGGGCACGGTCATTCGGTTCGATAATTTTATTTAAGGCATTGATATAGGCCTTGGCCGAAGCGATAACAATATCGGTATCTGCACCCTGGCCGTTAACAATACGCCCACCGCGTTCTACACGAACGGTAACTTCGCCCTGTGCATCGGTGCCATTGGTGATATTGTTAACAGAATATAACAATAATTCTGTACCACTTTTAACAACAGACTCGATTGCACGAAACGCCGCATCAACCGGGCCGCCGCCTTTTGCATTGGCTGGGACTTCTTTACCGTCAAACATCAGGGTGACTTCGGCATCGGGTTTTTCACCGGTTTCGGAACAAACCTTTAATGCTACCAGACGCAGACGTTCATTTTCCGCATCCAGATTAGCTTCGGTTACTAAAGCCTGTAAATCGTCATCATAGATTTCATGCTTCTTGTCGGCCAAATCTTTAAAACTTGAAAATGCCGTGTTTAATTCATCTTCTGATTTAAACTCTACCCCTAATTCTGACAGACGGGTTTTAAATGCATTGCGTCCGGAATGTTTACCCAACACCATTTTATTAGTGGTTAAGCCAACATCTTCGGCTCGCATGATTTCGTAAGTCTCACGATTTTTTAACACCCCATCCTGGTGGATGCCTGATTCATGCGCGAAGGCATTGGCGCCCACAATGGCTTTGTTTGGCTGCACGGCAAAACCGGTAATACCGGAAACCAGCCGGGAACAGTTCATAATTTGTGTGGTATCGATATGATTTACATTAGCGGTAAATAAGTCCTTGCGGGTGCGTACTGCCATCACCACTTCTTCCAGTGAAGCATTACCGGCACGTTCACCCAGACCATTAATGGTGCATTCCACCTGACGCGCACCATTCATTACTGCCGACAGGGAATTGGCAACCGCCAAACCTAAGTCATTATGACAATGCACCGAAAAAACAGCCTTGTCTGAATTGGATACTTTTTCACGCAAATTATAGATTAACTGGCCAAACTGTTGAGGCAGGTTATAACCCACGGTATCTGGAATATTGACGGTAGATGCGCCGGCATCGATCACTGCTTCTAACACGCGGCATAAAAAGTCCAGGTCGGAACGCCCGGCATCTTCGGGAGAAAATTCAACATCATCGGTAAATTGGCGCGCCAACTTTACAGCCTTAACCGCCTGCTCGACAACCTGGTCGGGGGTCATACGTAATTTTTGCTGCATATGTATGGGCGATGTGGCAATAAAAGTATGAATGCGCCCGGCATTGGCATTTTTTAATGCCTCGCCAGCACGTTTAATATCTTTGTCCAGTGCACGTGCCAGACCACAAATGCGGCTTTCTTTAACGGTATTGGCAACGGCCTGAACGGACTCGAAATCACCTTGCGATGCAATTGGAAAGCCCGCCTCGATAACATCGACATGCATTTTTTCCAGTGCTTTGGCGATACGCACCTTTTCATCCAGGGTCATGGATGCGCCGGGGCTTTGTTCGCCATCGCGCAAGGTGGTATCAAATATAATAATTGAATCTGACATAATAATTATTCCTCTTAAACGCCATTATACATGGCTCAATGTCTTTCCTTAAATTTTAAATAAGGAAAATAATCGGGTTTGTGTGGTGTTTTTGCGCCAGCCATACGGCGCTATCAGCTGAATATTTTGCCCTAAAGGGCAAGGAGGTTAAGACTTAGGAGGAGTAATGCGATTGAAACAAACAAAAATACAGGCAGCGCCTTTTTGTACGCGGGAGCATACTGGCTTGCTGCTTTTGTGCTTGTTTTCAGATTTGTCATAGCTTAACTATAACACTGTTTGCAGATTTGCCAAGCCCAAATAATCAATTTTCTATCGTCAACGGGCTATACCCCCATTGGAAAGCCCAATGGTTTTGTACCCGCCGCAAGCAGACGCAAAATTTAGATTAAATTGTTTACCTTTACCGGCTTACTCGGAATCGCTCTCTTTGTCTGTATCCGCAGTCGTCACAGCTTGATGCGATTTTTTACGTTGAGCGCGTCGAGCTCGCAACTGTAGCAAGGTGATTATCGGGCCAGATAAGGCATAACCAAAAAATACGGTAAACAACACAATAGGAGGATCGTAAGTTATTAATACTATTACCAGCACCAGAATGAGCATGGTAATAAACGGCACCTTGCCGCGCAGGTCAATACCCTTAAAACTGTGGTAGCGGAAATTGCTCACCATTAACAGGCCTACTGAAGCGGTTAAAATCAGTGAAAAAATATTCATTACCCGGCCGGGTTCAATATAATCATGGCCCACCCATACCAGCCCGGCAATAATTGCAGCCGCAGCGGGACTTGCCAGGCCCTGAAAATAGTTTTTATCGGCCGTCCCCACCTGAGTATTAAACCGCGCCAAACGAAGTGCAGCACTGGCAGTATATATAAAGGCAGCTAACCAGCCGAGTTTGCCAAGGTCACTTAATGCCCATTGATACATCACCAATGAAGGTGCAATACCAAACGAAGCCAGGTCAGCCAGGCTGTCATATTGTGCACCAAAATCACTTTGAGTATTGGTAAGCCGCGCCACCCGGCCATCCACACCGTCCAGAATCATCGCAACAAAAATTGCAATCGCAGCCGATTCAAAGCGCCCCTGCATTGCCGCGACAATGGCATAGTAGCCTGCAAATAACGCAGCCGTAGTAAACAGGTTGGGTAACAGATAAATCCCCCTGCGTCTTTTGGCCTTTGCTTTTTTATCAACCACTGTTTTTTCTTTAGACATACTTTAAGTGTACCTCAAGATCGACCCCAATGTGCAATAATATCCTTACCGGCTGTCACACGATCACCGGGTTTAATATCTATCACACTGTTTTCCGGCAGATAAACCACAACCTTTGCACCAAAAGGCAGAAAGCCACACTTTTTACCCTGGCCTACCCGTTCACCAGCCGCGTAATAACACATCATTTGTTTTGTGCGTCCGGGATAAACTTCCATTACCGCATCATCATCTTCATCAGTACGGATCCACGCAGCAACAAGCCTGTTGGTATTACTTTTATCAGGATGGTTTAACCAGAAGTTAGCAATTTTACCTTCTGTTACGCTGCGTAATATATAAGTGTCGGTCAGCCCCATATCAAATTCGATGCGAATAGCATCTCTGTTCAGATAAGGATCGAGTGCATTGCTAACCGATATTACCGTGGAGTCTGTCGGGCTAAGTAAGGCAAGTGGGTCAGAAGTTAAGGTATAACGCGGTTCACGAAACAGGTAGAGCAAAACAATGACGGCCAGCCATAACGGTAAGGCATAAAAGCCAATCAGGTACTGTGCTGCGGCAGCGACAATAGTAACTGGCATGATATAACGATAACCTTCGTGAGCAATCATGTTTTTTTATATTTGTAAAACAAATTTTGTTTTTATTCAAAAAAGCCGGAGTTTAAACTCCGGCTTTATTACGCAATACTTTAGTAAAACAGATTACGGATAGCGAGAAAACAGAGAACAAGGCAAAAAAATAATGAGACAGCGGAATTTACACTAAGTAAATGAGCATGTTGAATTATTTTTTTAACGCAGTTATCTATTTTCGCAGCATTCGTAATTTAGTTCTTTGATTTGTCGACCAATGCATTTGCCGTAATCCACGGCATCATGCTACGTAACTTCTCACCCACAACTTCGATTGGATGCGCGGCATTATTACGACGACGTGCTGTCATTTCAGGGTAGTTACTCATACCTTCTAAAATAAACTTTTTGGCGTACTCACCGTTCTGGATATTAGTCAGAGCCTGCTTCATAGCTTTACGACTTTCCTCGTTGATAACCTTTTCGCCGGTAACATATTCACCATACTCAGCATTGTTTGAAATAGAGTAATTCATGTTGGCAATGCCACCTTCATACATTAAATCAACAATCAGCTTTAATTCATGCAGGCACTCGAAGTAAGCCATTTCTGGTGCGTAACCTGCTTCGGTTAATGTTTCAAAACCGGCTTTAACCAGTTCAACGGCACCACCGCATAAAACAGCCTGTTCACCGAATAAATCTGTTTCGGTTTCATCTTTAAAGGTTGTTTCGATAATACCGGTACGTCCACCACCAACACCTGATGCATATGACAGGGCAACATCTTTAGCTTTACCTGATGCGTCCTGGAAAACTGCGATTAAATCTGGGATACCACCGCCTTTAACAAATTCACTGCGTACAGTGTGACCCGGTGCTTTTGGTGCAATCATGATAACGTCAAGATCAGCTCGCGGAACAATCTGGTTGTAATGAATAGCAAAGCCATGTGCAAAAGCCAGTGTTGCACCTTTCTTTAAGTTAGGCTCTACTTCGTTTTTATAAAGTACAGACTGGAATTCATCCGGGGTTAAAATCATAACAAGATCTGCACCTTTAACCGCTTCCGCCGTATTTTTTACTGTTAAACCCGCGTCTTTTGCCTTGGCCGCAGAGGAAGAACCTTCACGCAGAGCAACAGTTACATTAACACCGGAGTCTTTCAGGTTGTTGGCGTGCGCATGGCCTTGTGAGCCATAACCAATAATTGTTACGTTTAAACCTTTGATGATTGATAAATCGCAGTCTTTGTCATAATAAATATTCATTTTTATACCCTTAAATTTTGCCCTTACGGGCAGCTATATACCAAAATAATTAAATTGTTAAACCTGTAATGCTTTTTTGCCCCGTGCAATACCGGTTGCACCTGAGCGTACTGTTTCGATAATAATTTTTTCTTCCAGCGCATTGATAAACGAATCGAGTTTTTCACCTTCACCGGTTAACTCGATAATATAAATATCATCAGAGACATCAATGATACGGCCTTTAAAAATATCGGCCAGTCGTTGCAACTCATCTTTTGTTGCAGAGTCTTTTGCATCGACCTTGACCATCATTAATTCACGCTCGATATGGCTGCCTTCGGTGATATCAGCCACTTTAACAACATCAACAAGCTTGTTTAGTTGCTTGATAATTTGTTCAATAATATTGTCAGAACCACGGGTGGTAATCGTCATGCGTGACAAAGATGCATCTTCTGTCACACCCACGGTTAAAGATTCTATATTATAACCACGCGCAGAAAATAATCCGGCTACACGTGATAACGCACCGGCTTCGTTTTCAATTAAAACTGAAATTATATGTCGCACTTTATCAACCTCTACGCCAATTCTCTGTCAGAAGACTGTGTCGGAACACATTCTGCCTGTAAATGCATTTCATGATGACCTTTACCGGCTGCTATCATTGGATAAACATTTTCGGTTTGATCTGTTATAAAATCCATAAATACCAGTTTATCTTTCATGGCAAAGGCTTCTGTTAAAGCACTGTTTACATCAGCCGGTTTTTCAATACGCATACCAACATGGCCGTAACTTTCTGCCAGTTTTACAAAGTCTGGCAATGCTTTCATGTAAGATTGCGAGTACCGACTTTCGTAGAAAAATTCCTGCCACTGTCTGACCATACCCATATAGCGGTTATTCAACATAATAATTTTTACGGGCAAATCGTATTGCAGAGCCGTTGAAAGTTCCTGAATGCACATTTGTATACTGGCTTCACCGGTAATACAGGCCACCACTTCGTCACGATGTGCCAGTTGCACACCCAGCGCAGCAGGTAAACCAAAGCCCATGGTGCCAAGGCCGCCAGAGTTAATCCAGCGACGTGGTTTATTAAAGCCATAAAATTGTGCAGCAAACATCTGGTGCTGACCAACGTCGGATGTAATAAAAGCATCACCGCCGGTTACCTTGTGCAGCTCTTCAACAACAAACTGTGGTTTAATCAGCGCACTGTTTTTGTCGTAGCGTAGGCAATTGCCTGATTCCCATTTTTTAATCTGTTTCCACCAGGATTCCAGTGCCTTTGCATCCGGTTCTGTTTTGGCAAGTTTTAATTCCTTGCTCATATCAACCAGTACATGTTTAACATCACCCACAATTGGAATATCAACACGAACATTTTTAGCTATTGATGAAGGGTCAATATCAATATGAATAATTTTTGCATGCGGGCAGAACTTTTCGATGTCGCCGGTTACCCGGTCGTCAAAGCGTGCACCAATCGCTACCAGCGTATCGCATTCATGCATAGCCATGTTTGCCTCGTAGGTACCATGCATACCCAACATGCCCACAAAGTTTTTACCACTGGCCGGATAAGCACCTAGCCCCATTAAAGTCTGGGTAATCGGAAAACCCAGTCTGTCTGCAAAGGTGGTGAGCTCTTCACTGGCGTTACTTAAAACAACTCCACCACCGCTGTATATCATCGGACGTTTGGCAGCAAGAATTAACTCAACCGCTTTTTTAATCTGGCGCTGATTACCCTGTACTGTCGGGTTGTACGAACGGATTTTAATATCTTCAGGATATTCATAGTCGATCTTGATATTCGGATCAGTAATATCTTTCGGAATATCAACCACAACCGGGCCAGGGCGACCGGTGGTTGCAATATGAAAAGCCTTTTTCATTGTGTCTGCAATGTCTTCGGCGCGCTTAATCAAAAAATTATGTTTTACACAGGGGCGACTAATACCAACTGAATCAACTTCCTGGAAGGCATCGCTACCAATAAAAGCCGAGGTCACCTGGCCAGTAATCACAACCAGTGGAATAGAATCAAGGTGTGCGGTGGCGATACCGGTGACTGCATTGGTTGCACCCGGGCCGGAGGTGACCAGTACAACACCGGGCTTACCTGTTGAACGCGCATAGCCGTCTGCCGCATGGGTCGCACCCTGCTCGTGACGAACTAAAATGTGTTCAACATCAGACTGGTTATGTATTGCATCATAAATATGAAGCACGGCACCACCGGGGTAGCCGAATACATATTCAACGCCCTCGTCTTTAAGGGATTGAATGACAATCTCTGCACCACTGAGTTTCACTATTGCATCACCTTTGTTGGTTATTAAAATATCAAACCCTTAAGATAAAAAAACGCCCAAACCGGGCGGTACCAGCCACTGATATCTACACAATATCAGTAAGCAGCCGGCCCGAATCACGTAAAATGACTGAACCCGGACTTTTTATCCATTTTTCAGGGTAACTGCTCGGGTTATTTGCGGAAAACCCCGAGTACTCGAACGGCGTATTATAATAGGAATGTTATTGGCTGGCCAAGTAAATGCTTATAAAACCATGTAAAAACAGGAAAATTTTTACTATTGCCGGAAGAAATTCAGGGCTTTTAGAGGTATTTCGGTGATTTATTATTACAAATCACTTTATCCATGCTAAATTTATGTGCAATTGAGCAATGTTTGCCAAGTAAAGAATTTACAAGTCATGCTGCACTTGCCATACTCACGTAAAAACCACTGGAATAAACACGATGAAATTCAGAACCTTAGTCGCACTTTCTATTCTTATTACGCCAACGCTTTGCTTCTCGGCAATGTACAAGTACAAAGATGAAAAAGGTATTTGGGTATATTCCCAGCATCCTCCTACCAGTGGTGAATACACAACCATTAAAGGCCACAAGGAAACCCGCAGCTCTAAACTGAGCAAAGAAGCCAGCGCGGCAAAAGTAAAAAAAGCCAGGGAATCGGTTATCGGCAAACCAGAAGACAAAGCCGAAAAAGACAAAATAGCAAAGGAAAACGCTAAAAATGCTGATATCCGCAAAAGCAATTGCGAAAAGTCCAGAAAAGGACTCCAATCACTGCAAGTTTATCGGCGCTTTAAAGACAAAGACGGCAATGTTACCCGAATGTCTGACGATGAGCGTAACAGGCGTATTAAAATCGCTCAGGAAAATATAAAACAATTCTGCGACTAGTTTTTTTAATGCCTTATTTAAAAATACAATCTAACCAGGAACTTGAAGCTAATAAACAGCTGGTTTTGTTAAAAGAAGCATCTGCCCTGGTTGCTGCCAGGCTGGGTAAACCTGAGAGTTACGTCATGGTTAACATGGAACCGAGTCGACCCATGCTATTTGCAGGCAGTGATGAACCCACGGCTTACCTCGAACTTAAAAGCATTGGTTTACCCGAGTCTAAAACAAAAGAATTATCTCAGGCACTTTGCCAGTTAATTAATAGCCATACAGGTATCGAACAGGAACGTATTTATATCGAATTTGCAGATGCACCACGAAGCATGTGGGGCTGGAATGGCAGTACTTTTTAAAGCCCGTAATCACAGACAAGAATGAAAAAATTCTTATTCTATAGCACCATTATCCTGATCATATTCGCTGCAATTGTTTATCAGTCACCCTTATTAAGAAACAAGCTAAGTTCAGTCTTACCTGCAAGTGTTAATCAGCAAATTGAAGTTTTAACACCGGATAAACTGCTTAATAAAACCAAACCCCTGTATAAATGGAAAGATAAAAAGGGCCAATGGCTTGTCAGTGATACCCCACCTACAGATGGTACTGCCTATGAAAAAATACAGTATGATCGCAACAGCAATGTTATTCCCTCCAAAAATATCACCGGAAAACAGGACTAACCTTTAATAGAACATGGCCAGTTTTTAAATTAAACCGCATCTAAAACCTGTACCACAGTACTAAAAAGCCGTTAAAATACACCGACATTTTCAACAAAAAAGTAACTGACTCATGCGTGTATCACAAAGCCTGCTTGCCACTGTAAAAGAAGTCCCCTCCGATGCCGAGGTTATCAGCCATAAACTGATGATACGAGCCGGAATGATTCGTAAACTATCTGCCGGTCTGTATAACTGGCTACCCACCGGCCTGCGCGTGGTTCGTAAAATAGAAAAAATTGTACGTGAAGAAATGGACCGTGCCGGTGCACAGGAAGTACTCATGCCCACCGTGCAACCGGCAGAATTATGGCAGGAATCTAAACGCTGGGAACAATACGGTCCTGAACTGTTACGCATGCATGACCGCCACCAGCGTGAATTTTGCTTTGGCCCAACACACGAAGAAGTCGTCACCGATTTATTCCGCAAGGAAGTACGTAGCTATAAACAGTTACCCATAAACCTGTATCAAATACAAACCAAGTTCCGCGATGAAATTCGCCCACGCTTTGGGGTAATGCGTTCACGCGAGTTTATTATGAAGGATGCCTACTCTTTTCATATAGACCATGATTCACTCGATAAAACATACCATATTATGTATAAAGCCTATTGCAATATATTTGATCGCATCGGTTTAGACTACCGTCCGGTGAATGCCGATGCAGGCTCTATTGGTGGCAACCTGTCGCATGAATTTCATGTGCTGGCCGAATCCGGCGAAGATGCCATCGCCTTTAGTGACCAGAGTGATTACGCTGCCAATGTTGAGTTGGCTGAAGCGGTTGCACCAGAAGCAAAGCGAGCTGAACCTTCACAAGAATTAACAAAAGTAGATACCCCTAACCAGCACAGCATCGAAGAAGTCTGTACCTTATTAAATGTAAAACCTGAGCAATGTGTTAAAACTTTACTGGTAGAAGGTATAGACGACAGTATTATTGCGCTTGTTGTCCGCGGTGACCATGAAATTAACGAAATTAAGGCAAAGAAACTTGAACAAGTTGCCTCACCCTTTACCCTGGCCAGTGCAGAACAAATTCGCAGCGTTGTCGATTGTGATGCCGGTTCTATTGGCCCTGTCGGTTTAGACATTCCGGTTTTTGTTGACCATGCTGCGGCAGCACTCGCCGACTTTGTTTGTGGTGCCAATGAAAATGGCAAACACTATACCGGTGCGAACTGGTTACGTGACCAGCCTCTTCAAAATAGCGTGGATATTCGCAATGTTGTTGAAGGTGACCTCAGCCCAGACGGCAAAGGTACCCTTAGCATTAAGCGCGGCATCGAAGTTGGGCATATTTTTCAGTTGGGTGACAAATACAGTGATGCAATGAAAGCGACTGTCCTGGATGATAAAGGCAAGTCGGTTGTTGTCACCATGGGTTGTTACGGTATTGGTATCACTCGCATTGTAGCTGCGGCCATCGAACAAAACCATGATGACAAAGGTATTATCTGGCCAGCAAGTATCGCACCTTTCCAAATTGCAATAATCCCTATGAATTTGCATAAATCTGAACAGGTTGAGCAACAGGCCGAAAAACTTTATAGCGAATTAACAAATCTTGGCTATGATGTATTATTAGACGACCGTAAAGAACGTGCTGGTGTTATGTTTGCAGATATGGAGTTAATTGGTATCCCCCACCGGGTTGTAATCAGTGAACGTGGTTTAAAAAATGATACATTTGAATTCAAGAGCCGCACGGATGCTGAGTCGACTGATATTAAAACAGATGATTTGCTAAATTTTATTAAAGAAAAACTGAATTAAAAAAGTTATGTTTATTTTCGACATAAAAAACTGTAAACCAATAACGCTTTTAATCCTGTTATTTAGCTGCTCGTTCAGCATTTTTGCCAACACAACTGAAAAACCAGACAGTGAATTACGCCAACTGCTGGTCAATGCTATATCTGAAAGCGACAGTTTTGATGACCGCTATCACGCCGAAGTCTGGTTACTGGATATGTCTACCCGGCTTGAAGAAAAAATCCAGGATGCTGAAAAACGTTTACACCTTTTAAAAAATATTCATTACGAGGCCAAACGCGCCAAACTATCACCACAAATTGTATTGGCCGTTATTCAGGTTGAAAGTAATTTTGACAGGTTTGCCATTTCAGAAGCCGGTGCACGCGGTTTAATGCAAGTGATGCCCTTCTGGCTAAAAGAAATAGGCCGACCCAATGACAACCTGTTTGATATCAGAACCAATCTTAGAATGGGCTGCACTATTCTGCGCTATTACCTCGACCAGGAAAATGGTAATATCACACGTGCCCTGGCACGCTACAATGGCAGCCTGGGCAGTTACCGCTACACAACAAAAGTATTCAGAGCTTTGGATAACCGTTGGGTACTCCGCTAACAATTTACAATCAAAACAACCTCTTTATTGTTATTTTTTTAAGGTGATTGTCTTGTTTATCACTAAAATCTATCTGGCGAAATTTTTCTTTATAATTTGGTTTGTTAACAATGAAATATGATAGTGCACAACACGGCCTTCATCTGTCCGACCACCTAAAACAAGACCTTGCTGTTTATTAAAATGTGGAATAAAAGCAATTTCTATCTCATCATCTTTCTTTAAATACCGAATTGAATATTTTTCAATATTTTGATTACTTTCGGAGAAATCTTGATACGCTATCATAATATATTTAAAGACATCCCCTTCGAGTCTCTTTGTTTTTATTTCTTGACCATTTTTCATAGCTTCACTAAATACGTTTCTAAATAAAATAATATTTAGATGGGCATCTTGATTACTAGCTTTATTTATACTTTTTCTTTGTTTAACTCAATAGCAGTATTTTTATAATTATTAATTATTG
>JALTLP010000204.1 GCA_027001895.1 Chromatiales bacterium
CAACATGACGTAATGCCAGCAACCTTTCGGGGCTGTGGGCATTCTGGACGCGCCAGCTTCCCTTAAACTCATCTATTTCGGAAATGAGGCGGAGTAATTCTGGGGAAATAGTAAGTGTGCTTAAATCCATTTTTGACTAATGATTTGTTATATTATCCAATTATATCCAATATTATCCAATAATCAATATTTCTAACCATAAAATCGCTCAAATTCACTTGGGATAACATCTGGTTTCATTGGAGGACGTTGAGTTTTATGGATATCCGCCTGCGCAGATATAACAAATAGACTACCGCTTGCGGCGCATTTTTCCTTTGGGTACTTTACCACGTTCAAGTTTAACCAGTTCGCGTAAACGTTTTACGTCTTCGGGGGAGAGTTCCTGTTTTTTACCGGCGCGTAAGTTGCGCGGTAAGGCGATGCCGGCAAAGCTTATTCTTATTAAGCGGCTTACCTGTGTGTCGATGGCTTCCCATAAGCGTCTTACTTCCCGGTTGCGGCCTTCGTGCAAACTAACGTGGTACCATTTATTAATGCCTTCACCACCGGCGGCTACGACTGAGTCGAATTTTGCCATGCCGTCTTCGAGCATAACACCCTTGGTTAAGGACTGAATTTTTTTCAGTTCGACTTCACCCATAACCCGTACCGCATAGGTGCGTTCTATTTCGCTGCGCGGATGCATTAAGCGGTTGGCCAGGTCACCGTCGTTGGTTAATAAAATGATACCGGAGGTGTTGATATCTAAACGGCCTATGGCTATCCAACGGCTATTGCCTAAACGTGGCAGGTGGTCGAAAATTGTTTTACGCCCTTCCGGGTCGTTGCGGGTACAGACTTCGCCGGTTGGCTTGTGGTAAATAAGCACCCTGCTACGCTGTTGCTGGTTTAAGTGGCGTACTGGCTTGCCGTCTACAATTACTTTGTCTTCGAGTGTTATGCGGTCGCCCAGCTTGGCAATTTTTCCGTTAACAACAATACGGCCTTCACGCAGCCAGTCTTCGATTTTACGGCGAGAGCCCAGGCCTTTACGTGCCAGGACTTTTTGAATTTTTTCGCTTTCGTTTGGAATGGGTAGGGACATTTCGATTGCTTTTTAAATATTGGATTCCCGCCTACGCGGAAATGACGGCAATAGTACTATTATTTATAGTTACTTACAGGTTCCCGGCTATGCAAGAACAGCAATAGTTTTTGCCAGTTAATTTTCTGCGGTTAAGGCTTCTTTAACTTCACCGGATTCATCATCGCCTGAATTACTATCATCAGACGCTTCGTTGCTGTCTTCAAGTTTTACCACATCGGCTATTTCAGACACATCCAGATCATCAACGGTTTCCTGGTCATCCATATCTGTATCTTTATTATCTGCGTCCGTTTCATCTTTCGCAGATTCAGAATCAAGATTAAGCTGCTCGTTAATGGCATCAATATCTTTAAGCTCGGACAAGGGCGGTAAATCTTCAAGTGATTTTAAATTAAAATAATCCAGAAATTCTTTGGTTGTAGAATATAAAGCCGGTTTGCCGGGCACATCACGATGACCAACAACTCTTACCCATTCACGTTCCACCAGTGCCTTGATAATGTTTGAACTAACACTTACACCACGCACGTCTTCAATTTCTGCGCGAGTAATAGGTTGCCGATAGGCAATTAAAGCCAATGTTTCCAGTGATGCGCGCGAATATTTTGCCGGACGTTCAGCCCAGAGTTTGGCAACCCATTCGGCATTTTGTTCTTTTACCTGAAAACGAAAACCACTGCCGACTTCTTTTAGTTCCAGGCCACGGTCTTTGTAGTCTTCTTTTAGTTCATCAAGTACTTCTTTGATTTGTACCTGCTCTATGCTTGCCTGTTCATTAAAGATTGCAAAAAGTTGTTTAATGCTCATGGGTTCATCTGCAGCAAAGATTAAGCCTTCAACAACTGGTTTTAATTCTTCATTGTTCATCCAACAACCTCTTTTATAAATCTTATATTCAGTATATAACTTGTTACTAATCGTTTGCAGCCGTTACTGCTTTAACGTGTATTACGGCAAAAGCTTCTGTTTGTACCAGTTCGATTAATGACTGTTTAACCAGTTCCAGAATAGCTAACAGGGTAACCACCACTCCACTCTTGCCTTCTTTAACATCGAACAGATTGGCAAAGTCGATATATTCATCACTGCGTACACTTTGTAAAACATTGGACATCCGTTCACGCACTGACAGAGGTTCCATTTCTATATGGTGATGTTTGTAACTCGCTGCACGTTTCATTACGTTATTAAACGCGGCAAGAATGTCTTTCATGTCTACCTTCGGTGGCTCTTTAACTACTTTTAAGTCTGGTATTTCAACTGAAGGCTTAAAGGTGTCACGACCAACGCGAGGTAAGTTATCAATATCTTCTGCGGCCTGTTTAAAACGTTCGTATTCCTGTAAACGACGTACCAGTTCAGCACGTGGATCGCCTTCCTCTTCTTCTTCGGTTTTCGGCCGGGGCAGTAACATACGCGATTTAATTTCGGCCAGCATGGCCGCCATTACCAGGTATTCACCGGCCAGTTCCAACTGTATGTCCTGCATTAACTCGACATATTCAACATACTGACGGGTTATTTCGGAAATAGGCAGGTCGAGAATTTCGAGATTTTGCCGCTTGATTAAATACAGCAATAAATCGAGTGGGCCTTCAAAGGTTTCGGCCAAAAAAACTTCCAGTGCATCGGGTGGGATATATAAATCCTGAGGCAATGTATTGACCGCCGCGCCTTGCACAACCGCAAACGGCATTTCAGATTGTTGTGGAACCTTACTGTTATTATCCACTTCAGTCCCTTCAGCGGTGTCAGTATTCGGCTGACTCGCTGCGATGTCTGTTTCTGAATTTTCGACAGTGTTTGTCATAGTTTCTCTTGAATTAGTATTCGTGTTTTAACGATAAGACAGGTTCATCGCCTGACGTACTTCGTTTAATGTTTCGCGAGCCACTTCACGTGCTTTTTCATTGCCTTCGTTTATCAGGTTGCGTACCAGACTGCGATCATCCTCATATTCTTTTGCTCGCTCACGTATTGGTGCAAGTTCTTCCAGTACTGCTTCTATCACTGGAGCCTTGCATTCGAGGCAACCCATACCGGCCGAGGTACAACCTTGTTGCACCCATTCCAGTGTTTTGTCATCAGAGTATACCTGATGCAGGTTCCAAACCGGGCACTTTTCTGGGGTGCCGGGGTCAGTTTTTCGAACCCGTGCCGGGTCGGTTGGCATGGTACGGAGTTTCTTTTCGATGTCGTCCGGGTTATCTCTAAGGGAAATAGTGTTGTTATACGATTTTGACATCTTTTGGCCGTCTAATCCCGGCATTTTCGACGCTTTTGTCAACATCGCTTCTGGCTCAGGCAGGATAATTCGGCTGCTGCCTTCTAAAAAACCGAATAAACGCTCTTTGTCGCCGACGGTTATATTTTGCTGGCTGTCGAGCAAGGCTTGTGCGGTTGAGAGTGCATCATCGTCACCCTGCTCCTGAAATTTCTTGCGTAACTCCTTGTAAAGCTTTGCATTTTTCTTACCCATTTTCTTCATAGCCGCTTCGGCTTTTTCGGCAAAGTCTGCTTCACGGCCATATATATGGTTAAAACGACGGGCTATCTCGCGGGTGAGCTCAACATGAGCAACCTGATCTTCGCCCACCGGCACCCGGCCGGCCTTGTACATTAAAATATCGGCCGATTGCAGCACCGGGTAGCCCAAAAAGCCATAGTTGGCGAGATCGCGTTCTTTTAGTTTTTCCTGCTGGTCTTTATAGCTCGGCACCCTTTCAAGCCAGCTTAACGGGGTAATCATCGACAATAACAGGTGCAGTTCAGCGTGCTCCGGCACCTGCGACTGAATAAATAAGGTGGCCGAACCAGGGGTAACACCCACGGCCAGCCAGTCAATAATCATGTCCCAAACGCTGTTTTCCAGGTTTGAAAGGTCGTCGTAGTGGGTGGTGAGCGCATGCCAGTCGGCAACAAAGAAGAAGCACTGATATTCGTGCTGTAACTGCAACCAGTTCTTTAAAACGCCGTGATAATGCCCCAGATGCAGCGCACCGGTCGGGCGCATGCCAGATAAAACACGATTATTATTTAATGCGGATGACACTCATTTCTCCAGGAAAGTGAAAATACTTCAACTATATGAATTT
>JALTLP010000205.1:0-2346 GCA_027001895.1 Chromatiales bacterium
ATCCAGTTCTTGTTGCTGCTTTTTAATATTCCAGTTTGGTAGGCCACGCATCCAGTACAACAAACTTTTCACCGGCATTTGTATACCTGTTACTTCCTGTAATAAAAGATCCGGGCTATCTGCAAAAAAATAATTTTTATCCGAATCGACAAGAATGACACCATCTTTTGTACCAGTAAGTTGCGCATGTCCGGCACCAAAGGGCCCCGATAAATCCAGAATGTATTTATCGTCATGACGCTGCCATGCCATATCTAAATGCCAGGATTCATCACCATTTATAATGGCAATGCGCCCTTGCAAGACCCAGTCATTAATTTCAGACAACTCGATTTTTCGCTGTTGCCATCGTTTATCAGGATCGGCAACCGGTTTATGGGGAGGAGCAACAGTAGTACAGGCGGTTAAAGATATAACCGCCAGCAAGAAAATCAGATATTTCATTCAGTAAATTTATGCATCACATTTAACAGCAAATCATCATCTGGCGCTTGCTGTAATGCGGTATTCCAAATCTCTTGAGCAGCTTCACGATCACCCGCCACCCAGAGAACTTCTCCCAGGTGAGCAGCAACTTCTGCATCTTTTAATTTTTCAAAAGCACGTCGCAAATACTTTAACGCTTCGTCGTACTGTCCCAGGCGATAATAAGCCCAGCCCATACTGTCATGAATAGCGGGGTCATCCGGTTCAAGTTTGTTGGCCTTTTTAATAAAAGCAAGACCACGTTCCAGCTGCCTGGTTTTATCAATTAAGGTATAACCGAGTGCATTTAATGCCTGAGCATTATCCGGTTCACGTTTAACAATACTTTCTAAATCTTTAACAGCTAATTCAACCTTACCGATTTTCTCTGCGGTTAAGGCCCGCGCATAAAGTAAACGATTATTATCCGTCAGTTGTTGCAAGGCTTCGCTATATAAATCAAAAGCCTCCTGATATTGTTTAGCAGAATTTAATATTTCGCCTTCGGTTAAATAAACTCGAAGTTCTTTATCCAGTGAATCCGGACTCATATTTTGCAAACGTAAACGCGCTTCTTCTATATCGCCCTGTTTAGCTAAAATAAGTGCAATGCGTAAACTTGCTTCAAAACTGTACTGATTGTTACGTATTTTTTTATATTCAGTAATCGCTTTATCAAGTTGATTTTGTAACTCGTAGGATTGCGCCAGATAATACTGCGATTCAACAACTCGCTTATTATCCTGCAGTAAACGTGTAAAATATTCGGCAGCCTGTTGTGGCTTATTCATTTGCAAGGTTAATAAACCTAGCGCATAACGTGCTTCATGTTGCAGCTTTTCATCATCAGTCAAAAGTGAAAATTGATTCGCCGCTTCGGCAAACTGTTTTGCATCAACCAGATTGCGGGCGTAATACATTCTTAATGCTGTATTGTCCGGCTGCTCTTCTAATGTTTGTCGTAAAACTTCAATCGCATGCGCTTTATAGCCCTGACGTACAAAAATATTGGATTGTAAAATATGGGCTTCAGTCCATTCCGGTCGAAGATCAATAACCTGTTTGATAGTTGTCTCTGCACTTTTTAAATCACCCACTAAAAAGGCAAGCTGGCTGTATGCATAAAGTGCATTTGGATTATTTTTACGTTTTGCAATCAGCTTTTTCATTACCGCAAGGGCGGTCTGCTTATCCTTTTCTTTACTCAGTAATGAAGTGATCAGTAAAAAGCGCTGGCGTTCACTTTGTTTACCATTATTTAATACGTATTCAAAATGCTCTACAGCGGCATCTGTTTTCCCCGTTCTCACCAGCAAAGCTGCCAGAACCTGATGGGCCTCAATATTTTTTGGCTCCAGTTCATTCCATAATTTTGCAGATAAAATCGCTCGCTTATTATCGCGCGCATAATAAGCGGCTCTGGTGGCGCGCTGTGCAATAGCAGGATCACGTGTAACTTCGGCCGCTTTGGTATAAAGCGCTGCCGAAAGCCCTATTTCACCTCGTTGCCCTGCAATTTCTGCAGAAAAAAGGTAATACAAAACTTCGCTTGTTAATTTGCTTTGAGGTTTAGCTTTTGCCTTGCTGGCGACTAGCGAGGGTTTCTTAATGGGTGTGGCACGACGTTGATTCGCAGTCTCTGACTTTTGCGCTTTTTCTGCCGCCTGACGACTTGATTTTGCCGGATTCTGGCTCACTTTTGCCGATGGAATTGTGCTGCAACCCGGTTGCAGGCTAAAAATACCCGCCAAAACGAGCCACAGTGCAATATTTTGTCTTTTCTTTGTCATCTTGTACTCAACTATAACCGACTTTTTGGTGATTTACCTTTATAATGCGTCGCTGAATGCAGCATATTCGATCTGGGGTATTTATCAGAAT
>JALTLP010000205.1:2356-4176 GCA_027001895.1 Chromatiales bacterium
CTATTAACCTTATATATGGTTTAAAATGAGATTCTGCAAGTTTTTTACCAACTTTGATGTGATTTGATCGACTGTGACCTTATTAGCCTTCGGAATTAACCATAAAACAGCGCCCGTGGATATTCGCGAGAAGGTCGCGTTCGCGCCTGAAAAAATGGAACAAGCTCTACACGAGTGTATTGGCAATGGCACGGTGAGTGAAGCAGCCATTATTTCTACCTGTAATCGCACCGAGCTGTATACCAATATTAATGACGATGATACCGGTGAAAATAATTTTTCCACTTTACTGGACTGGTTTTGCCAGTACCACCATTTAAAGAAAGAAGACGTTGAACCGTATATTTATCTTCACAGTAACAACAATGCGGTACAACATATCCTGCGCGTTGCCAGTGGTCTGGATTCGCTCGTTCTCGGTGAACCTCAAATTCTGGGGCAAATCAAAGATGCTTACAGCACCGCCAATCATGCCGGTACAATTGGACGCCAGCTAAACCGCTTATTTCAACATACTTTTTCTGTTGCTAAACAAGTGCGCACCGATACAGCGATTGGCGCTAATCCTGTTTCAGTAGCGTTTGCTGCAGTGAGTTTATCGAAACGTATTTTTGCAGACTTGTCTGAACATACCGCTTTATTAATTGGTGCAGGTGAAACGACCGAGCTGGTAGCGCAACATCTTGCCAATCAGGGTGTGAAAAAGATGATCGTTGCCAATAGAACCGTTGAACGCGCACAAGCTCTGGCAAATAGTTTTAATGGCGAAGCCATTGCTTTGTCTGACATGCCGGAACGGTTAGTTGAAGCCGATATTATCATTGCCTCTACTGCCAGCCAGTTACCTATTTTGGGCAAAGGCGCGGTAGAACGCGCATTAAAACAACGTAAACATCGGCCGATGTTTATGGTCGATATTGCGGTACCACGCGATATCGAACCAGAAGTAAGTGAACTTGATGATGTTTACCTTTACACCGTTGATGACCTGCATGAAGTCATTGAAGAAGGTCGTCAGTCACGTGAAGAAGCCGCAGTGCAAGCCGAAGAAATTATTGTTAACCAGGTAGAACATTTTATGGGTTGGCTACGTTCTTTAAAAGGTGTTGATACTATTCGTGCTTTTCGTGAACAGGCTGAACAAAAAAGAGATGAACAACTTGCCGTGGCACAGAAACAGCTTGCTGCAGGTAAAGATCCTGAACAGGTTATGAGTGAATTAGCACGTTGCCTAACCAACAAACTTATTCATGAGCCCAGCGCACAACTCAATCAGGCGGCCTACTCCGGCCGCAAAGAAGTACTCGATACAGCTCGTGAACTTTTTAACCTTGAACCCGAATCATAACCATAAGAAAAATAATTTTTCCCTATGAAAGAATCTATCCATAATAAATTAGAAAGTTTGTCCGAGCGCCTGGAAGAAATTAATCATCTGCTTTCCAGCCCGGATGTCATCGGTGATCAAAATAAATTTCGTGCCTTATCACAGGAACATGCGCAACTCACTCCTGTTGTAAACTGCTTTAATGATTATGAATTGACTATGGCTAACTTCAATGAAGCAAAACGCATGCTCGAAGATGATGATAAAGACATGCAAGAAATGGCAAAGGAAGAATTCAAGGAAGCCAAAGAGCAACTGGAAAAACTCGAAGGCGAGCTGCAAATTCTTATGCTGCCGACTGATCCCAATGACGATAAAAATATCTTTTTGGAAATACGTGCCGGAACAGGCGGTGATGAAGCTGCTATTTTTGCCGGCGATTTATATAAAATGTATACCCGTTATGCCGAGTCAAAACGCTGGACTGTAGAAC
>JALTLP010000206.1 GCA_027001895.1 Chromatiales bacterium
CACTTAGGCAGGCACCTAAACTTCAAAGGGTGCCCCATAAAAAAAGGGTGCCTCTTTAATAGGCACCCTTCGTATTGCGCTCTTACTTCCTTGTTTATTTTCTATAAAGCCCGCGTTTACTGGCGCGCTCTGCCTGCTCTACCTGTTTCATCACCAGACCAATCGCATCGGCATAAGGCACCGTACCGGCCTTGCGTATAATTTTCATACCTTCCCGGCTAAGGGCAAATTTGATGAATTTTTTAACCTCAGGCGAGCTGGATCTTCCTTTTGTCACCAGGTACAACGGCCGATACAAAACATAGTGGCCCTTCTTGATATTTTCAAAAGTCGGCGCTTTCCCTTCCAGTTTTAAAATTTTTACATCACGACGCTTGGCGCTGCTTATCCCTGTTGTGCCAAAACCATTTACGTTTTTAACAATGCCCTTTTCAAGCGGGCCCGATGACTTGGTTACATGCGTGGCCGCGGGAAAAGTCTGATTATAATTAGCAAACACCAACTCACGTAAAGTACGCCCAACACCAGAAAATTTACCACGGCGAACGTACAATTCAATTTTGGCATTGTGACCACCCAGTTCCTTCCAGTTAGTAATTTTGCCAAGGTAAACGCCTTGTAGTTGCTCGAAAGATATACTATTGACCGGATTCTTCTTATTAACGATAACGGCCAAGGCATCCCAGGCGACTGGAATCTGGTAAGCATTTCGCTCTTCAGGGTGCTTATCCATTGCTACCCGACAGGCACCGCCTATATCAATGCTTCCCCTGGTGGCATTTCTAATCCCTTTGGTGGCTCCACCACCACTGATATTGACTTTTACACCCGTTTTCTTTTCGTAAGCCCTGGCCAACTCGGCCATAAAAGCTTTTTTAGTAATACCACAACCCGCCCAGTTAAGTTGATTGGTGGCTGCCATGTTTAGCGAAGCCACTAATAACAAACCTGACCCAACTAGCCATTTTTTTAATTGCATCTTCCTTTACCTCAGCGTGGTATCGATTTTATTATTTTTTTTATAGTTTACTTAATTTGCCTAAGATTGCAATATGCACCCAAATAGCCCAATGTGCAAGTAATATGTTGACAATGGTTAAATAAATTCGCTTTTTCTTAGATGTAGTAAAGGTATGAAAAAAAACAGTCTGGTAAAAACAGAGCTTTTTAGTCGTCTATTTGCTAAACACGGTTATTCAATGTTGTTGCATTCAAACACAGCGCCGGTTTGTTGCTTTTTATTTTTTAACGAATCAAGTGAAACAAATAATTAATCCCCACCACCCTCGGTTTCAATATTTAGCACCGTTCCGCAATGCTTACAGTGAATCGCGTCATTATCGTGTCGGGATAAACCACAAACCGGGCATTTATAACGTACCTTGCTGGGTCTGAAGATGGTTTGAATCAGCCTTAAAAACAGGGATATGCCAAAGATCATAATAAACACGGCCAGAACATGCCCCCCCGTCCCCACCAGGGTAATATCACCAAAACCAGTGGTGGTGAGCGCCGCCACAGTAAAATACAGCGCATCGACATAATTTATAATGGCCGGGTTTCTGTCCACCTGGGTAACATAAACCACTTCGGTCACTATAAAAATAAATACCAGCAAGTTAACAATGCTAAAAATAATATCTTCGTTAACTCGCACAAAGTTTGACTGTTTTCGCAGTGATTTTAAAACATGATAGGAACGCAATAACCTTAAAGCACGAAGTACGCGTAAAAAGGCAAAATTCTGAGCCAGGCTGGGTGCAAACAGGGACGTGATAACAATAATATCGGCCAGCCCCACCGGGTTAAAAATATCTTTAAGCCGCTGCCTGCTAATATAAAGGCGGGCACAAAATTCAACCAGGAATATTGCACCGATAATTTCTTCAACCGAATGGTAGTCATCAATATGATGGTAAAAAGATGCAATGACAAAATAACCTATCGTCAGCACATCAAAGGCAAGCAACAGCCAGCGAAAAATGTTCGACTTTTTGTCGGTTCCATTGTAAAGGCTGTTAATTGTTGTATACAGGGAATGATGTTTTTCGTCATGCATTACTTTATTATCTTGTTGCTGGTAATGCTGTACAGGTTATTCAATTTAGTCGCGTTTGAACAGCCCCCGCTCTTAACTGTTCTTAAAAAGTATAACCCGCCCGCAAACTATATATCGTTTGCGCACTGTCAAAATTGCTGCCCGAACTTTCAAAACCACTGTTATTTAACTTTTGAACTGAAACGCTCAATTGCAACTGACTATTATATTCATATCGCAGGTAAACCTCAGCTTGTTTAGTATCATCCTGAAGTGCCGTTTTACCTTGACTGGAGATTTTTGTTTGTGTGATTCCCGCTCCTAAATAGTATCTTTCCAGAGAATACTGGCAGGCTATCCCAATAAATCCAGCCGCTTGAGATACATCCCTGTCGGCCATCCCCACACGCAGGTTCCACTGCCCTGCAAACATTTTGCTGTCGATGGATGCATAGATACCGGAATTGCTACTTTTATTTCCAGCACCATTTAATAAGCTATGTTGCTTTGTATTAAGCCAGTAACCACTACGTATATCCATGCCCCAACCATGAAAATGAAACTCGGTTATATAAAATTCGCCTTTGCCCGCAGCATTTAAGTCCAGTAATTCTGAATAGGATTTATTAGGGTTATCCGCCAGGCCATGAGAATTGGAAACAAGAAAGACTAGCCCAGCACCAGAATCAAATTCATAATTAAAGGCGGCACCCAGCGTATAATCCGGAAATTCAATTGTCGGATTATTTACCAGGGCAGCAGATAAAAACTGTGTTGTTTCATTATTCGCAACATCACTTGCATCAAGATTACCTGCCGGGTTAATCAAGCCCGCACTAAGACGACCGTGCTTAAACGGAAAAGAATAATGCAGTTCAGAAACCTGCACACGGCCTTTGCCATCACGATCAACTGCTGAACCTGCATCGGTATTGGCCTCACCGAGCTGGCTGGACACCCCCTGAAAACGCGGGCTGGTATTACCTTCTATATAAAAATAAAATTCATTTTCCCCTTTTTTTATTACTGAAACAATATCAAAAGACGTTAGCCATTCATCATAAATCCTGCTATCCGATGTTGTTTGAGCAATACTGGTAAAGCCTCCGGCAACAGTAATATTTTGCTTTGGTTTAACCGAACCAAAACGACTTTCCAGATCATCATTGGCCGCCATTACATTTGTCATTAAGCTCAGAACAGCGATAAGAAAAATAATGCTCTGAAGAGCGTATTTAACAATTTTTATTAGCATAGGCAGGCTCAATCCTTAAGCTTAAATTTAATTCAGTTTATATTGTGAGATAACCTCATCAAGTTCATTAGCCAGTTCAGAAAGTTCCTCGCTTGCTGAAACAGATTGTTCAGATACTTTTGAAGTGTCATTTGCCATATCATTTATCCGCACAATATTACGATTCACTTCTTCAGCGACTGCACCCTGTTCCTCAGCCGCACTTGCAATTTGGGTACTCATTTCATTAATACTCGAAACAGCATCGGCAATCGCTTCTAACGACTGACCCGCATGACCGGCTTGTTCAACCGCATGACTGGCATTTTCACAACTGGATTCCATCACCGCCGTTGCCTCATGAGCACTGGATTGTAGTTTATCAATCAGATTATTTATTTCCTCGGTTGACTCCTGGGTACGTCCTGCGAGTGTTCGCACTTCATCAGCAACCACCGCAAAACCTCGTCCTTGTTCCCCCGCTCTGGCCGCTTCAATAGCCGCATTTAAAGCAAGCAAATTAGTTTGTTCCGCAATGCCTTTTATAACATCCAGCACACTGGAAATATTGGTACTGTGTTCTTCAAACTGGCGTATCGTCTCTGCCGATAACTGCACCTGTTTGGCTAAATCATTTATTTTTCCAACTGACAATTCAACAACATGCCTTCCCTGCATCGTTTCTTCATTGGCCTGTTTGGTTGCCGCAGCAGTATTGCTAATACTTCCGGCCACTTCCTGCACTGAGGCTGCCATTTCATTAATGGCAGTTGCTGACTGCTCCGTTTCTGAATACAGTGATTGCAGGTTTGTATTGGTCGATGTTGATAACGCCTGAAGATTTTCAGCAGTTGCGCGTACCTGATTCGCTGTCCCGGCAATTTTACTGATAAGCCCCAGAAACTTCTGACGCATATTGTCCAGAGACACCATGATTTCACCAACTTCATCTTTGCGATCCTTCTCAAAGGATGTTGCTAAATCTCCATTTGACAACTCCGCAACAATTTTAGGAATCACCACAAGCGCACGTAAAGAAAGCACCCCAACCAGAATGATACCCGCAAGAACAAAAAGCACACTTACGGCAATAACAATAATTATTTCATGCTCTTTTTCTTTTTGCAGCAGTAAAAGCCTGTTGGTATTTTTAATTGTTACCGCAAGCAAGCTGTCAACTTCATGGGTTAATTTTGAAGCCTGTTTATCAAAATTTGCCATGGTTTTATTGCCGCCTTGTGGCCCATTATCAATATAAGCTTTTGCCATTTCTTTGCCTGCAGTGTAATAGCGATTAAACACGGGCAATATGTTCTGATAGAGACTTTGCTGCTCTGAATCAAGCGTTTGTAATTCGGCCAGGAGTTGTTTGACTTTTTTGGCACTTTTTTCTGCTTCGGAAAAACCATCATCAAGTCCATCCTGCCCTCGTGTGGCACTAATATCCGTTAACCATTGCTGCACCTGAACGACATTCAATTTAAGTGCATGTACTTTATTCAATAGCTTGATATGTTTTTCGGCTATTTCAGTCGCCAGTTCAGTGGCTTCATTAGCAGACAGGTAAAGATAACCTCCGGCAAGGGCTGTTACCAGCGCAATAAAAAAATACAAAACAGCAAGACGAAATTTTAAAGATGAGCGAGCCCACAACATAGTTTTACCCCATAATAATTAGAATGGTTATTACCCCCCTTTATATCGTCAGGCTGTCCCAGAACTTGAATTACCCTTAACCAAAAAACAAGAAATGGCATGGTAAAGTTAAAAAAAATTTATTACCATTAACAATAACCCTTTAAAATGTGCGACTAAAAATCGCAGGGATATAATGTTCGAGGACGACACACCTACCACCTACGGCTCAAATCACGGATGCGAACATGCAACAACACAAAACAGACAAGGTACTAAGCAGTAAAACACTTGCGCGAATCTATAACTGGATTGGCAAAAAACTCGATAGCCAGTCCTTTTACGAACAACCCGGCCTGGATAAAATGATTAAGCACGGCCAGTTTGATACCGCCAAATCAATTTTTGAATTTGGTTGTGGTACCGGCCGACTCGCAGAACAACTTTTACAACAACACCTGCCGGATACAACAAACTATACCGCCATTGATATCAGCCCCAAAATGGTTGAAATAACCCAACAAAGATTAAAACACTGGCAACCCCGTATTGATGTAAAAACATCGGATGGCAGCGTTAAACTGGATTATTCGACGAACAATTTTGATCGCTTTGTATCTACTTATGTTGTCGACCTGTTAAGTGAAAAAAATGCCTGTACATTAATTGAAGAAGCACACCGCATTTTAAAAACAGATGGTTTGTTGTGCCTGGTAAGCATTACTCATGGTGAAAAAACTTTTTCCAGACTCTTTATGAAAGTCTGGCAATGGGTCAACAAACTACATCCCGTACTTACAGGCGGTTGCCGTCCAGTAAATCTTGCAATGTTTCTGGCAGAAAATAAATGGCATATTAACTACCATAAAATAATAAGCCAATACGGTATTGCAGTAGAAGTTGTTATCGCACAAGCAAGCTAGACGATAGCATCCATAAAATCTATCGTCTTACGCATTGATTAATGCCTTTCTTGCGGCATCTTTGTCCTGATGAGCAATCAGAGTTTCTTCGGCAAACACACACTTTATCCGGCACCCGTCCTTCGCATTTACCTGTTGCACATTGATCATTTAATTCACAGGCCGTACCAATTGGCCGATTGTTCATCCCCTGTAAACTGGAATTCACTATTCTACCGGCAGCAACTTCATTATTACAAATAGCCTGTGCAGCATTCCCCATTTGATAAACTGGATCTGTTGCAGGACTGGGGTTTTTATTATGCCCTTTTTGCTTTGGAATAGCCGCCTTATGAGCAATTTCATGAGCAACTGTATTAACGAGATTACAAAATGAAACTCCCATACTAAGATGGTCATAGTAACAAATTTTAACTTTATTCCCCCGACCTTTCTTGATTAGCGACCAATTCGCAACACCTAAATACCTGTTACGAGTGCAGCCTTTTTTATTATCCTGACAAACTAGCACTGCCTTTGCCACCTTTCTTTTATAGCGTGCTTCAAGCCTGGCCAGCTTTTTATTTACTTTTCTTTGTAATTTAGAAGGAAATGTTGATATACGTGATTCCCAGTTTGCTAATATTGTATCAATATTATCCGTAACAAATTTATGCGCTCTCACCATTTCACCGGCTGCAACCGGGTCACATTTTTTAATTGATACCGCACCCACATCATGCATTACAAGATTAAACATAACCAACAAATAAACAAAAGCTGATTGCTTCATCACATACTCCCTTACTATAGATTGAACAGATTTTTAACATAACAGTTTTATAACTAACAGAATGTGTAAAACCACATACTGTTAATCGTTAAAAATACCCGTTTAGCCACCCTCCAGTTTTCCGATAACCGGCTTTCATGATAACAACTATAAAAACCTCCTTCCCAAAGCATTAAAAACGGTCTATGCATCATGATTTTAATTTTTTTTCAATCTCAAACGTAAAGTCTCAGGCATCAAGGCCGATAGAATGAGTAATATACTAAACCATATACGTATGAAGAAAATAACTTTTAGCAAATATCCCCGTAACCCACATTCTAAACAAATGAAGTCGACCTCAATAAGTCAAACAAAAATAACGCCAAACGCCTGCACCTTACTGGTCTCTACAAATATTGAAACGATCACGTTGATCGAAAATATCCTGGCTGAACGTGGCCTGGAACTAGCTATTGTGAACGACTCCGAGCAAGCTATCGAACTGGCACTATCCAGGGATTTTCAAATTATTTTCTTTGATTTAACCATAAAAAATCCACCCACCTCTGCCATCGAATTACTACGTGCAGCAGGTTACATGCGCGGTATTGTTGGACTATTTGAACTATCAAATACAGATTATACGAACTATATTCAAGCCGGCGCTAATTGCTGTCTTCAGCTAAACCCAAACTCGTCCAGATTAATTTCTATATTCAATGAATATCTGGATTCGAATAAAACAAAACCACGTATCATTTCGGACAAAATGAAAGCCAAAACAAAAAAACTTGCCAAACTGTTTCTGGCAGATCTACCCAATAAATTACAACTACTGAATAATGCATTTAATCAACAAGACTGGGAGATACTTGATATGGTTTCTCATAAACTCAAAGGCCTGGGTGGCGCAATGGGCTTTCCAGAAATTACTACTTATGCACAGGCAATAAATTCATTGGTGCGGAACAAGCAGTTTTCCGAAATTATTACGCCACTTGATCTATTAAATCAATATAGCCAAACACTTTTAAAAGAAAATAAGAATTAGCATGACTTATAACTTCAAGATTCTGATTGCCGACGACGATAGAGAAATGCGTAACCTACTCAGAGGTTATCTGGAAGAACTGGGTTGCCACATCGATATTGAAGTTGAAAACGGACGTGATGCACTTAAACAGGTTGCTCTGATTCAACCACAACTTGCCTTTATCGACATTGAAATGCCGATTAAATCTGGCCTGGAAGTATTACAGGAAATTAATACTCTCTCCCCTAAAACGCTGCCAATTATTGTTAGTGGCCACAATACTATTGCCAATGTAAAATCGGCACTTGCTCTTGGTGCGAAAGGTTTTATTGTTAAACCCTATTCAATTGACAAGATCCAGCAAATTTTAGAGAAGTATGCTGGCTAATAAAGAATTTATTTTTTCGAATAACCCCAGATTATCCCCAGGTTATAATCTTCTGGTAGTTGATAAAAAATGCTTTCCATAATCTGGTATTTCTTAAAACCAGTATCACGCACTGGCGATGCGGTATATTTTTCACCTTCCGCATTTTGTACACTTTTTACAATTGGGTTATTGGAACGCCCAATCAACCTTTTAACCACAATACCAATATCATCATTCGCCAGCCGCACGAAAGTACCCGGCGGGTAAATACCCAGTTCTTTAATCAAAGTTAAACTTAATGTTTCACTGTAAGCACCGCCTTTTTCGGTAAAAAACTCGCGTAATGCATCTTGCACATTAATAGCCTTTCTGTCAGCACGTTTAGACATCATGGCAGAGTACACGTCAGCGATAGAAACTATACTGGACTCAAGCAATATTTCAGAACCACTCAACCCATTCGGGTAACCTTTACCATTGCTCTGTTCATGATGTTGTTCAACAACTTTTAACCAGACTTCATCAAGGATACCAATTTTACGAAGAAGCCTTGCAGATTTAAGCGGATGGTTTTGAATGCGTTTACGTTGTTTTTCGGTGATCGGAATACATTGACGCTGCAACACTTCCTGAAAGTTTCGCATACCAATATTTGCAGTTAAACTTGCCGCTATCATTGATAAACGATTTTCACCATTGATATTCATTCTTATTGCAAGCAATGACGAAAGCATTGCAATATGAACAGGATGATAGATCGAATAGCGTTTGTGATTGCTGGGTAAATGTATGATGGCAAGAGCGGCATCCATATCGTGTTCACAAAGCCAGATTATATCCTCGGCAAGCTTCAGTATACGCTCACGACCTACCTGGTTACCATCTTCAATTTGTGAAAGTATATGTCCGAGACGACTAGCGAAATCATTGACTAACGAAAAGGGACTTCGAAACCGATTAAAACTATCACTAAAGTGTTCTTGATCTGTTTCAAGAAAATTTTCATCTTCCAATGTACGTTCACGATAAACGCCACGCTGAATAATTTTTTCTACTTCATCTGCAGAGTCAAAAATATGCCCTGCCTTGTACAACATATAATCATTTGCATCAAAAATTGGCCAGGGAAGCTCTGTATTTTCGGCTATATCCCCTCTAACCAGTTTAACGACATTCATAAAAAACATCCGAAATATACATACTCAATCGTATCGGACTGTATAAATTAAACTTTAGTCATATCTAACAAAATTATTATACATCAGTACTACTCTTAAGTATTAAAACAAAACCCGAATTCCTGATTTTGTAAAACATATTCTACAATTTAACATTCTCACTTTATGGTTTTATCGCTTCAATATGTGCTGACAAAACATAGTCGGTTATGTTTTTACCCGGCGCCCAGTCTTTTATAAAATCTTTTGACTCGTCTTTAGGCGTGATTTTAATTTGCTTAAAGCCGGCATCACGCATAAACGTTTGCAGTTCTTCAATTAAAGATGCACCGGCCATACAACCATCATAAAGCACCGGATCGTTTTTCATTTCTTCGGGCATTTCGCAACTGGCCACCACATCGGAGATCGCAAGACGCCCACCGGATTTTAATACCCGAAATGCATCACGAAAAACCTGTGGTTTGTTGGGTGACAAATTAATAACGCAGTTAGAAATAATCACATCAGCAGTATTGTCGGCAACCGGCAGGTGTTCGATTTCACCCAAGCGAAACTCGACATTTTCAAAGTTGGCTTTGTCGGCATTGTTACGCGCCTTGCTTAACATGGTTGGTGTCATATCCACACCAATGACTTTACCGCTTTCACCGACTTCACGTGCTGCTAAAAATGCATCGAAGCCGCCGCCACTGCCTAAATCAACAACCACTTCACCGGCTGATAAATCTGCAATGGCACGTGGATTACCGCAGCCTAAACCCATATCAGCTCCAGCCGGAACATTTTCAAGATCGTCATTTGAATAGCCAAGGCGCAATGAATTTAAGGTATTAATATCTATATCGTCTGACACCCCACAGCAGCTTGAGCCTATACCACAGGCCTCGCTGTTATTATTGGCCTCGGCCACTTTAGCGTAACTGTCTCTGACCTTGTTACGAATATCATCGGACTGTTTATTTTGCTGTGCCTTGTTTGCCTCTGCCGCATCACCACTACAGGTTGTTTGCGCATTAGGTTCACAACATGATTCATTTGCCATTTTTTAATCCTCTTAAATATTAAAACTCAGACTGTCTGGAAACATATTAACCATTGTTATTTCATCCACAGGGAGAAATATTAGCTGTAAAAAAAGGTTCCTCTGCTAGCATTCGGAACGACCATATTGATTGGTGTCATTTCTCCCAACGGTACAAATGACAGTAAACCAGAATTTCTAAACTTTTGTACCAAATTATTGGCTATTAAAAAACTGTTTTAAAAGTTCCACTTTCTCCGGGTCAACAAAACAGTCTATATTCTTACCTCGTCTCTGGGTTTTAATTAAGCCCGCATGTTGCAGCTCTTTTATATGGTGTGACAAGGTCGATGGCGCAACCGATAAATCTTCGCCCAGCTCGCTGACACACAAACCATTCAAGTCTTCAACCGAACATAAAGTTCCTGGCGTACAGCAACTTACCAGACGCTGAAAAATTTGCAGACGATTCGGGTTAGACAAGGCCTTAAACGCATCGGCCAGTTCTTCAATATTAAAACCACAACAATTCGACATATCTCGAATTATAGAACAGTGGTTCGATATGTCAAACGATTAAAAGTCCGCCGTTCAGAACAAAAAGATCCTCAAAATTCAACTTACTGCTCTGGATGTCCTGGTGGTTTCAGCGACAAAATTTATTCCATATATATAAGGGCGATCAATTTGAGTGTGCATTCCTTTGCTATACTCAATATTTCTCTGAATTAACCGATAAGCATACTCAGCTACTCTTGTATCTAAATTCCTGTTACATTAGAATATTAGAGTACACTAATTAACTATTTAATTTATTTATCCATCCATAAGCCAGAGCCCTGAAAACTATGTCCTATACCAATACTGCTGCATCGGAGCATGATGCTACAAACACTCGCATCGAGGTTAAAAATACGACTTGTTACATGTGTGCCTGCCGTTGCGGTATTCGGGTAACCTTGCGCGATGGAGAGGTTCGTTATATCCAGGGCAACCCGGAGCACCCACTAAACAAAGGCGTTATCTGTGCCAAAGGTGCGTCGGGCATTATGAAGCAATATTCCCCCGCTCGCCTGACCAAACCATTAAAACGTAAAGCCGGTGCCGACCGCGGTGATGCAGAATTTGAAGAAATCAGTTGGGAAGAAGCTTTTTCGACTATCAGTGAACGACTCGAACATATTCGCAACACCGACCCACGTAAATTTGCCCTGTTTACTGGCCGCGACCAGATGCAGGCCTTAACCGGCATGTTTGCCAAGCAATTCGGTACACCCAACTATGCCGCCCACGGTGGTTTTTGTTCGGTCAACATGGCCGCCGGCATGATTTATACCATTGGTGGCTCGTTCTGGGAATTTGGTGGCCCGGATTTAGACAGAGCAAAACTGTTTGTCATGATAGGCACTGCCGAAGATCACCATTCCAACCCGATGAAAGTCGCCCTTTCTAAATTCAAGCGAAACGGTGGTCGCTTTATTTCGATAAACCCGGTTCGCAGTGGTTACTCGGCCATTGCGGATGAATGGGTACCCATTAAACCCGGTACTGATGGTGCGTTATTGCTTGCCTTAATTCATGAACTGATAAAACAGGGTTTATATGACCGCGAATTTTTAACCCAATATTCAAACTCGGCGCAACTTGTCATTGATGATGCAAATGATGATGATGACGGCATGTTCCTGCGTACCGATGTGCCACAGGATACCGAATGTTTTGATGCACAGGATGCCGTTTGGTGGGATCGCTTAACCGACAAACCTGTTCGCACCCACACTAAAGAAGCCGATCCATTTTTACTGGGTGAGTTCACCATGCCGGATGGCACCAAAGCCAAACCAGCTTTCCAGAAATTAAAGGAACGTGTTGAGCAATACACTCCAGAGTGGGCCAGCAAAATTACCGGTATCCCGGCTGAAACCATTCAACGCCTTGCCTACGAAATGGGTATTACCGCACGTGATGAAAAAATTGAATTACCGATAGCCTGGACCGACGTCTGGGGCAACGATCATGACACCGTAACCGGTAACCCGGTTGCATTCCATTCCATGCGTGGCACAGCGGCGCACTCAAACGGTTTTCAGACCATTCGCGCCATGTCTATTTTAATGTCGTTACTCGGCACCATTGACCGTCCGGGTGGTTTCCGCCACAAGGCGCCTTTCCCGCGACCTATTCCACCCTGTGCAAAAACGCCGAAAGGCCCGGAAGGTGTTCAACCCAATACACCGCTCGCCGGTATGCCACTGGGTTGGCCTGCCGATCCTGATGACTTGTTTGTTGATGACAAGGGTGAGCCGGTTCGAATTGATAAAGGCTTCTCATGGGAATACCCTTTATCAGCACACGGCTTAATGCATAACGCCATTACTAATGCATGGCGTGGCGACCCGTATGAAATCGACACCTTGTTAATTTTTATGGCAAACATGGCCTGGAACTCCAGTATGAACACTTCTGAAGTTCGCAAAATGTTAAACGACAAAAAAGAAGACGGCGAATATAAAATTCCATTCTTAATTGTTGCCGATGCGTTCCAGTCAGAAATGACAGCCTATGCCGATTTAATTTTACCAGACACCTCTTACCTGGAACGCCATGACGTAATGAGTATGTTAGACCGACCTATTTCAGAATTTGACGGGCCGGTTGACTCTGTGCGTATTCCGGTTGTAGCACCTAAAGGTGACTGCAAACCTTTCCAGGAAGTGCTTATTGAAATTGGTTCTCGCTTAAAACTGCCTGCCTTTACCAATGATAAAGGTGAGCGCAAGTATCGAGACTACCCGGACTTTGTCGTTAACTACGAAACCGAACCGGGCTCAGGCATTGGCTTCCTTGCCGGCTGGCGTGGTAAAGGTGGCGAAAAGTTTATGAAAGGCGAACCCAACCCTAACCAGTGGGAAATGTACGAAAAGAATAACTGCGTATATCATTACGAGTTACCCAGGTCTTACCAGTACATGCGTAACTGGAATGCCGGTTATCTGCAATGGGCACAGGAACACCGTTTAACAAAATACGCCGAGCCGATTAATATTCATATTTATTCAGAAGTACTGCAAAAATTCCGCCTTGCCGCACAAGGTAAGCGTGAAGGTAAGCAACCACCTGAACATTTACGTAAGCGCGTTGAAGAACATTTCGATCCACTGCCGTTTTACAGTGAACCGCTCGAAGCGCAGTTAACCGATAAACATAAGTATCCGTTAAACGCGATCACCCAGCGACCTATGGCAATGTACCATTCATGGGATTCACAAAATGCCTGGTTACGCCAGATACATGCACATAACTATCTGCATGTTCATCCTTCACTCGGTGAAAAGCATGGCTTTGATGATGGTGACTGGATCTGGGTTGAATCCATGCACGGTAAAGTACGTTGCATGTGTCGCTTTAGTGAAGCCGTTGAACCCGGCACGGTCTGGACCTGGAATGCTATCGGTAAAGCATCCGGTGCATGGAACCTTGAAAGTAATGCCAACGAATCGAAAAAAGGTTTTTTACTTAACCACTTAATATCTGAAGAGCTTCCGGCCAACGAAGCAGGCGAGCATGTATCCAATTCTGACCCGGTAACAGGTCAGGCCGGTTGGTACGATGTGCGTGTTCGTGTTTATAAAGCCGATGAAAACGAAGCACCGGAAACTTACCCACAATTTGATACCATGCCAAGTTACCCTGGTACGGATAAACGTCGTAAATGGCAGAGCTTCTTTGCCGGTAAATTCAGCAAGAAGTAACAGGATAAAACCATGACTCAATTAGCACTCGTTATCGACCTGAATGTTTGCGTAGGCTGCCATGCCTGTGTAACCAGTTGTAAGGAATGGAACACATCCGGGCCTGCCGGTTCTATGTGTGACGATAACCCTTATGGACAAGACCCAACAGGTACTTTCTTTAACCGCGTACAAACTTATGAAGTCGGTGAATTTCCGTTAACTGAAACGGTTCACTTTCCTAAAAGTTGTTTGCACTGCGAAGATCCACCGTGTGTACCGGTTTGCCCGACCGGCGCAAGTTACAAACGTGAAGAAGACGGTATCGTGCTGGTTGATTACGACAAATGTATTGGTTGCCGTTACTGTTCCTGGGCCTGCCCTTACGGTGCACGTGAAATTGATGAACACCAGAAGGTTATGAAAAAATGTACCCTTTGTGTTGATCGTATCTATGATGAATCTCTGCCCGAAGCAGAACGTAAACCGGCCTGTGTGCTTGCTTGCCCAACCAGTGCACGTTTATTTGGTGACGTACATGATTCGGAATCGGATATCTCCGTTACCATTCGCGAAGAAGGCGGCTACCAGTTAATGCCTGAATGGGGTACCAAACCGTCGAACCATTATTTACCACGTCGTAAGACACGTAAACATATTCATGAAGATGAACTTGAACGTGCTGATAATCCGTTGAACAAAGAACAACGTAAACCGCATGGTCCTATCGATGCACCTACGTTGGATGATTCAACCAGTTGGTAACACAAAGATTCCAAGATTGCTTCGCTACCGCTCGCAATGACATGTTTTTATTTGTACTGAAATAGCGAAACAAAAACACTAACAGTCTTTGCGAGCGGTAACAAGGCAATAACAGCGTCAGTCTTTGCGAGCGGTAACAAGGCAATAATAGCGTCAGTCTTTGCGAGCGGTAACAAGGCAATAACAGCGTCAGTCATTGCGAGCGGTAGCAAGGCAATAACAGCGTCAGTCATTGCGAGCGGTAGCAAGGCAATAACAGCGTCAGTCATTGC